>CAXTOD010000405.1:0-2540 GCA_964245705.1 uncultured Acetobacteraceae bacterium | reverse complement strand
GGGCGGGGTCGAGCGGACGGATCGCGGTGACGCCGTGATATACCCTGCCGTCGTCGACAAGTGCGGCGTCCAGCGGCTCGCGCAAGGTGAAGGAGCCGAGCAGGCGGCGCTGCGCGTCGTGGATGCTGGTGACGCCGTCCCCGATGTTCTCGCGCGCCACCAGCAGCACCAGCACCCAGTCGACGCCGTCGCGGTGCAGGCCTTCCGGGGTCGGCTGCCCGTCCTCGCCGTCGCTCGGCTCGATCCGGAACTGGTGCAGCTCGACGTGCCAGGTGTCCGGCCGCGCGCCCGGCGGCGTCAGCCCCTCGAACAGGGAACGGCAGGCGGACAGGATCGCCAGCAGCGCCGGATGGGTGGCGACCTGGTCCTCCACGGGCGTGAACCAGCGCTCGATGCCGCCGTTCAGCGCGTTGTAGTCGCGGCTCTGGTAGTGCGGCTGGTGCGGCTTGCGCTCGAAGCCCGCCTGGCCGGCGGCGAACACGGCGTGGCGCCGCCGGCGGTAGCGGCCGCCATCGGCCATGTAGCGGTCGAGGCCGAGATGGTCCCAGCTCGCCGCGAACTGGTCCCAGCGCTCCAGCGCCGCAGGCCCGAGCAGCGCGCGCATCCGCGCCGCCGGGACGAACGCGTAACCGTCCGCGGCAAGAACCGTTTCCGGGGCGGGAACCGCATCAGCCATGGCTCATGTCCTGGTCGGTGATCGCGGGCCGAGGCTGCGCCCGGTCGAGCAGGCCGGGCAAGGCCGGCATGTCCAGGGTGCGGTGCACCTGCGGCAGGGCGACGCCGCCTTCGGTCATGCGGGCGCGCAGGCGGCGGTTGAACTCGCGCTGCACCGGCCAGCGGCCGGCGACCGTGCAGCGGATGGTGCCGCTGATCGCCACCGCGTATTCCCCCAGGCTGTCGATGCCGTTCAGGGCGAAGTCCGCCAGGATCTTGTCGGCAAAGCCCTCGTCGGCGCGCAGTTCGGCGCCGATCGCTTCCAGCATGGTGCACACGCGGTCGGTGTCCTCGGAAAAGGCGATGGCGATGCTGATCGTGGCCACCGCGAAGTCGCGGCTCATGTTGGCCACGGTGGACACCGAGGAGAACGGGATGATCTGGATCGAGCCGTCGCCGCCGCGCAGGCGCAGCGTGCGGATCGACAGGTGCTCGACGGTGCCGCTGATCCCGGCCACGGTGACGCTGTCGCCGACCTGCATCGCGTTCTCGACCAGCAGGAAGATGCCGGTGATGAAGTCCTGCACCAGCTTCTGCGAGCCGAAGCCGACCGCGACGCCCAGGATGCCGGCGCCGGCCAGCAGGGGTGCTATGTCCACGCCGATCTCGCTGAGCACGGTCAGCACCAGGATCGCGCCCAGCACCACGAACAGCAGCGTGCGCAGGATCGGCAGCAGGGTCTGCAGCCGCACCGCGCGCATCGCCTGGTTGGTGTCGTTGAACCGGCCGATCTGCCGGTCGAGCGCCCCGTTGACCAGCTCCCAGACCAGCACGCCGACCACCAGCGTGATCAGCACCGTCACCAGCGCCGACACCAGGCGGGTGCCGAGTGTGCCGTGGGTGAAGAAGCCGAGCGCCGGGATGCCCCACCATTGCAGCAGGGCCACGGCGCCGGCCACGCTCAGGGCCCAGACCACGGTCCGGCGCAGCACGGGATAGTAGCGCACCGCGCGCCGCGCCATGCCCGGATGGCGCAGCTCGATCCCAGGCTCGATCCGGAACAGGCGGTCCAGCCCGCCCAGCAGCATGATGGCCAAGAGGCGGCAGACCAGGATGACGACGCAGCTCGACAGGAACAGCTGCCACATCTTGGCGTAGCCGCCGCGGATCTGCGCCGCCCACACGAACCACAGGGCGGCGTCGAAGAACAGCGCCGGGACCCACCACCGGTCGGCCAGCACCACCAGCACCCGGCCGAAGGAGCGGGCGCGCAGGCGGCGCGGCGGGTGCAGGGTTTCCGCCACCTTGTGCCGGGTCTGCCAGATCAGCACCGCCAGCAGGACGTGCTCGACCAGCACCACCGCCCGGGTGATCGCGAGTGCCGCCCGTGCCGGCAGGTCCAGGATCCGGCCGACATCGGTGATGCAGATGGCAACCGTGGGTAGCGCCAGCAGCCAGCCCCACCAGCGGATCAGGAACCGCGCGGTGTCGTCCGTCACCTCGACCAGCCGCACGCCGGGCGCGCGCGGCGCCAGCAGCATGTCCATCACGAGCCACAGCCCGCGGCTGATGCCGTAAACGTTGGTGACCGCGAGGATCACCAGCTGGGTGCGGGGCGCGGTCGCGACCAGCGTCGCGGCGGCGTTGCCGACCAGCAGGAAGGCGCCGAGCGGAAGCAGCTTCAGCACGAGGCGCAGCAGCGCGAACGGCACGCGACGGAGCACGCGCAGGGTGTTGCGCCGGTGGGCGGCGTCGCGCGACCGGTGCTCCGCCTGGCTGTCGTCGAGGGCGGCGTCGGACGGCAAAGCCCCGGCGAGCTGCCGGTCGGTCAGCAGCCGGTCGGTCAGCAGCGGGTCGGCCAGCAGCGGGTCGGGCGTGTCGAGCGC
>CAXTOD010000404.1:407-2570 GCA_964245705.1 uncultured Acetobacteraceae bacterium | reverse complement strand
CGTCGCGCCAGCACCCGCCGCACGCGCACGCCGGCGCCGGCATCCAGGCCCGGGCGGCCGATCCTCACGGAACCGGCTTGCCGCGTCCCCGGTACCGCCGGTCGGCCTGCCGTGCCGACGCGGCCGGCGCATCGTCGCCGGCGATCGCGAACAGCAGCCCGCCGGTCAGCGGCGCCGCCTCGACCAGCCGCACCGTCACGGTCTGCGCCAGGCGATACGCCGCGCCGCTTCGCCTGCCGATCAGCGCCTGTGCCGCTTCGTCGTGCATCCAGAGTTCATCGGCCCCGGTGAGGGCGGAAAGGGAGCTGAGGGAGGAGATCGGCACCAGCCCGCTGGCGCCGGTTTCCGACAATGTGACGAAAAGCCCGAACCGGGTCACGCCGGAAATGCGTGCGGAGAAGGTGGCGCCGATTTTGTCCGCCAGGTGTGCAGCGATGTAACGCTCGACCGCGTCGCGCTCGGCCAGCGCCGCGCGGCGCTCGGTGGCGGTGACGTGCGCGCCGGTGTCGGCAAACCCCGCACCGTCCTCCGTCCTGAGCCCGTCGCTGCCCAGCCTCAGCCCGGCGATCAGCGCCCGGTGCACCAGCAGGTCGGCATAGCGCCGGATCGGGCTGGTGAAGTGGGCGTATCGCGGCAGCGCCAGGCCGAAATGGCCCAAATTGTCCGGGCCGTACTCCGCCTGGGACTGGCTGCGCAGCACCATCTCGTTGACCAGAGGCGCCTGCTCGGTGCCGGCGACGCGGGTCAGCACCGCGTCCAGGTCGGCCGGACGGATCTCGCCGGCCGGCTTCAGCGGGATGTCGAGCGTGGCCAGGAAGGCACGCAGCGCGTCCAGCTTCTCCGGCGACGGCGGCGCGTGCACCCGGAACATGCAGGACTGGTGCAGCCGCTCGAGCTCCTCCGCCGCGGCCACGTTGGCCAGCACCATGAATTCCTCGATCAGCCGGTGGCTGTCCAGGCGCGCGCGGGGCACGATCGCGACGACCCGGCCGTCCGCGATCACCACCCTGCGCTCCGGCAGGTCGAGGTCGAGCGTGCCGCGACGGGTGCGCGCGCCCAGCAGCGCCCGGAACGCGCCGTACAGGCTGTCGAGCAGCCCGTCCGGCAGGGCGAGCGCGGCAGCGCCGTCATGCGCCGCCTGCACCTCCTCGTAGGTCAGCCGGGCGGCGCTTCGCATCAGGCCGCGGCCGAACCGGTGCGCGTGCTTGGCGCCGTCCGCGCCGATCCGCATCTCGACGAACAGGCAGCCGCGCGGCTCCCCTGCCTTGAGCGAGCACCAGCCGTTGGACAAGGCCTCGGGCAGCATCGGCACCACGCGGTCGGGGAAGTACACCGAGTTGCCGCGCAGCCGCGCTTCGCGGTCGAGCGCCGAGCCGGCCCGGACGTAGTGCGACACGTCGGCGATGGCGACCACCAGCCGGTAGCCGCCCGCGTTGCCGGGATCCGGGTCGGGTTCCGCGAACACCGCGTCGTCGAAGTCGCGCGCGTCGGCGCCGTCGATCGTCACCAGCGGCACCGCGCGCAGGTCGGTGCGCCCGGACAGCTCCACCCCCGTCGCCGCCTCGGCCTGCTCGACCACCTCGTCCGGGAAGTGCTGCGGGATGTCGTGCGCGTGCAGGCAGAGCAGGCTGATCGAGCGCGCGTCGCCCATCCGCCCCAGCCGCTCGACGATCCGCACCGGCTTGAGCCCCAGCCCCATCTGCGGCAGCGGCTCGGCCAGCACGATCTCGTCCCGCTCCGCGTTTCCGGTCTCGCCGGCCGGCACGCTCCATTCCGCCTTGACCCGCCGGTCGGTCGGGACCACCCGGCCGGCTTCTGCCACGTGGCCGCGCCGGACCGGCGCGTCGTCCGGGGGCAGCGGGCGGTACAGCCCGAGCACGCGGCCGGGCCTGGCGTCCAGCCGGCGGATCGTGCGGCCCTCGTACCGGCCCTGTCCGATCGGCTTCAGCCGCGCCAGCACCCGCTGCCCCGGGGCCAGGGCGGTGCGCCCGCGCAGCTCGGGATGCATGACGATGAAGGGCGGCGGCCCGGCACCGTCCCAGCCGACCGGCCGCGCCAGCGCGTCGCCGTCGCTGTCGATGCCGGTCACCTGCACCACGGTTTCCTCCGGCAGCCGCCCCGGAACGGCGAAGCGGCGGGCGCCGGCGGGAGCGAGCTCGCCTT
>CAXTOD010000404.1:0-272 GCA_964245705.1 uncultured Acetobacteraceae bacterium | reverse complement strand
ACGCGATGCTCCGGCCCGAGCCCGAAGGCGCGCGCCACCTCGCGCTTGCCGACCCGGCCGCTCGACTCCGACGCGAAGCGCCGGATCGCCTCGCGCGACGGGAACGTGCCGCCGCCGCGCGACGCGCCGTCGTCCGCGACCGGCGCGCCGGCCGGCGGCCGCTTCGGCGGTGATGAAGCCGGCCAGCAGGCCTTTGAGCCGGGCGAAGTCGTCGTCCAGCACGGTACGAGGATGACGGGCGAGGCGGCCTCCGACCTCGCCCCCGACATCGA
>CAXTOD010000403.1:0-2575 GCA_964245705.1 uncultured Acetobacteraceae bacterium | reverse complement strand
CTCGGCGCGCGACGCGGCGGGGTGCTGCTGCCGCTGCTGGTGCTGCCGCTGGCGATGCCGGCGCTGATCTTCGGCGCCGCCGCGGTGGACGCCGCCCAGGCCGGGCTGGACTGGCATCCCGACCTGCTCCTGCTGGGCGCCTTCCTGCTCGCCGCCCTGCCGGCCTGCCCGCTTGCCGCGGGCGCGGGGCTGAAGGCGGCGGCGGAGTGACGCGGCCGGCCTGCTGGCGCGCGGCTTGCTGGCGGGACAGCCGATAATCATGTAGCGGGCAGGTTGTCGCAACCGCGCCTGGACGCCTTTATCATCACCGGCACCGGAGGACCCCACGCATGCTGATCGCCACCATCCTGGAGAAGAAGGGCCACCAGGTCGCGACGCTCCGGCCGGATCACACCGTGTCCGCCGCGGTGGCGCTGATGGCAGAGCGGCGCGTCGGCGCGGTGGTGGTCGAGGACAAGGAGGCGGTGGTCGGCATCTTCTCCGAGCGCGACCTGGTCAAGCTGCTGGCGCGCAACGGCCCGGCGGCGCTCGACCAGCCGCTCCGGAAGGCGATGACGGCACCGGTGATCACCTGCCGTGCCGAGGACCGACTCGACCAGGTGATGGCGCTGATGAGCCAGCGCCACGTGCGGCACATGCCGGTGATGGACGGCAACAGCCTGCGCGGCATGATCAGCATACGCGACCTGGTGCGGCACCGGCTGGAGGAGAAGGAGCTGGAAACCGCCACCCTGCTCGACATTTCCCGCATGCACGGCTGAACAAGCAGAAGGCGGCTTTCGCGAGCCGCCTTCACCTGGCCGGAACGATCGGAACCGGCTACTCCGCCGCGTCCACCCGCACCTTGCGCGCCGCCTTGCTTGCCGCAAGCTCCTTCACCCGCGCGTCCACGTGCTCGGCATAGTTGTATTCAGCCGGCCGCTGGTTCGCGAGCGAGATCTCCGGCGCCATCGGGCCCTCGGTCTGCGGGCCGCGCAGCGCCACCTTCATGATGTGCAGCGGGCGCTTCACCGCGTCGATCACGGCGCTCGACTCGTAGCCGGAGTGGACCATGCAGTCGGCGCACTTCTCGTAGTTGCCGGTGCCGTACTGGTCCCAGGCGGTGTCCTCCATCAGCTCCTTGAAGGTCTTGGCGTAGCCCTCGCCCAGCAGGTAGCAGGGCTTCTGCCAGCCGAACACGTTGCGCAGCGGCTTGCCCCAGGGCGTGCACTGGTAGGTCTCGTTGCCGGCCAGGAAGTTCAGGAACAGCGGCGACTGGGTGAACTTCCACTTCTTGCCGCGTGGCTTGTTCTGGCCCAGGCGGAAGGTGTCGCGGAACAGTTGCTTGGTCTTCTGCCGGTTCAGGAAGTGCGCCTGGTCCGGCGCCCGCTCGTAGGCGTAGCCGGGCGCGGTCATGATGCCGTCTACGCCCATCGCCATCACCTGGTCGAAGAACGCAGCGAGCCGCTCGGGCTTGGCGCCGTCGAACACGGTGCAGTTGATCGACACGCGGAAGCCGCGCGCCTTGGCCTTGCGGATCGCCTCCACGGCACGGTCGTAGACGCCGTCCTGGCACACAGACGCGTCGTGCATCTCCTTGTCGCCGTCCAGGTGGACGTCCCAGGAGAAGAACGGGTTGGGCGTGTAGTCGTCGAGCTTCTTCTCCAGCAGCAGGGCGTTGGTGCAGAGATAGACGTACTTCTTGCGCGCCAGGAGCTTGGCGATGATTTCCGGCATCTCCTTGTGCAGCAGCGGCTCGCCGCCGGCCACCGCGATCACCGGGGCGCCGCACTCGGTGTCGGCATCGAGACATTCCTGGACCGACAGGCGCTGGTTCAGGATCGGCGCCGGGTAGTCGATCTTGCCGCAGCCGGCGCAGGCGAGGTTGCAGCGGAACAGCGGCTCGAGCATCAGCACCAGCGGGTAGCGCTTGCGGCCGGACAGGTGCTGCTTGACGACGTAGGCACCGACCCGGACGGCCTGCATGATCGGAACGGCCATGCGAACTTGTTCTCCTGTTCCCCCGCCGGCGGCGGATCGTGTCCACACCCGGTCAGCCGACCGTGCCGCCCGCTCATGATCCCGCATAACGGTCCGCGATGACGATGGTGGCAGGTCGCCGCACCAGCAATCACGGATTCGAGAAGGAGAAAACGAGAGGGTCGTCCGCAGGCGTGACAAGGCGAGTAGTCCAGGCCCTATACGGCAAATCCCGCCGCGGTCGCAAACATCGGTGGCCGGTTGTTATGGCATTTCTGCAACATCCGCTCCGGCAACCCTGTTGCCACGGGGCGGATGGCACTAGAGCATGACCATCGGGTGATCCTGCGTTCCGGCAACGGAGCGGCAGCGCGCCTCCTTGAACCAGACCGGCACGCGCGACCCTGCCTCCGGGCCGGGATCGCCGCAGCCGGCGCGATCGGACGCTCATCGGACATGGACCAGTCAGACCTCCCGGGCGCGGCGAAGTATCCCCTTCTTGACCGTGTGTCCGACCCGTCCGACCTGCGCAACCTGTCTGTGGATCAGCTGCGGCAGGTAGCGGCTGAGCTTCGGGGCGAGACGCTGGACGCGGTGTCGGTGACGGGCGGGCACC
>CAXTOD010000402.1:0-2579 GCA_964245705.1 uncultured Acetobacteraceae bacterium | reverse complement strand
CCCCTGGCGTCCCTTCAGCAGGTGGCCGCCCAGGCGCAATCGTCCAAGACGCAGCGGGCCGCGGGCACGGCGCCGGGCACTCAGGCTGATGCGGCCAAGGGCGCGTCGGGAGGGAGCGGCGGCGACATCCCACAGCACTTCACGCCGGTGTACTCGGCCTACGACTACGACCGTCGCGACGTGATGATCCCGATGCGCGACGGGGTGTCGCTGCACGCCGTGCTGATCGTGCCGCACAGCGTGACGCACGGGCCGATCATGCTGGACCGCACGCCGTACAGCGCCAAGGAGATGACCAGCCGGGTGGAAACCCCGCACGTGTCGGAGCTGATGCGCGGCACCTACCGCGACCTGGTGGAGGACGGCTACATCCTGGCGTTCGAGGACGTGCGCGGCAAGTACGGCTCCGGCGGCGACTACGTGATGAACCGACCTGTGGTGGGCCCGCTCAACCCGACAAAGGTGGACCACACCACCGACGCCTACGACACCATCGAGTGGCTGGTGCACCACGTGCCGGAAGCCAACGGGCGGGTCGGCACGGTCGGCACCAGCTACGATGGCTTCACCGTGCTGATGAGCCTGATCCATCCGCACCCCGCGCTGAAGGCGGCGGTGCCGATCAACCCGATGGTCGACACCTGGAAGGATGACGACTGGTTCCACAACGGCGCCTTCCGCGAGGAGATGATGGACTACGTCTATCTCCAGACCGCGACCAAGAGCTCGGACCTGGAATGGTGGGCGCCCGGCCACGACGACTTCACCATCTACAAGCAGCACGGCAACGCCGGCGCGTTCGGCAAGGCGATGGGCATGGAGCAGCTGCCGTTCTGGAACCGGCTGACCGCGCACGCCGCGTATGACGGGTTCTGGCAGGGGCAGGCGGTGGACGGGCTGCTGGCGCGGGCACCACTGACCGTGCCGACGCTGTTCGTGCAGGGCCAGTGGGACCAGGAGGACATCTACGGCGCCGTCGCCGCCTACGAGGCGACGGTGCCGAAGAACGGCATCGCCGACATGGGCCACTTGGTGATCGGGCCGTGGCACCACGGGCAGGCGAACGGCGACGGGTCGTCGCTCGGGCCGCTGGAGTACGGCGAGGACACCGGCGCCTGGTTCCGGCACCACGTGATGCTGCCGTTCCTGGACGGCTACCTGAAGGACGGCGCCCGGCCGGCGACCACCGCGCCGGTGACCGCGTTCCAGACCGGGACCAACACCTGGCGGACCTACGACCGCTGGCCGCTGGCCTGCGCCGCGTGCGCCGACAAGGGACAGGCGCTCTACCTGCAGCCGGACAACAAGCTGGCATTCGCGCCGCCGGCGGCCGGCGGCGACGGCTACGACGCCTACGTGTCCGACCCGGCCAAGCCGGTGCCGTACCGGCTGCGGCCGATCCGCCCGACCTACGCCACGGACTCCACCTGGCGCACCTGGCTGGTGGACGACCAGCGCTTCGCCGCCGACCGTCCGGACGTTCTGACCTACCAGACCGACGTGCTGACCGCGCCCGTCACCCTTTCGGGCGCGCCGGTGGCGCACCTGATGGCGTCCACCACCGGCACCGATGCGGACTGGGTGGTGAAGCTGATCGACGTGTATCCGGACGAGGTGCCGGCGAAGCCGGAGCTGGGCGGCTACGAGCTGCCGATCGCCATGGACATCCTGCGCGGCCGCTACCGCGACGACCCGGCGCATCCGAGCGCGATCCCGGCCGGCAAGACCGTGGACTACACGCTCAGGCTGCCCAACGTGGACCACAGCTTCCTGCCGGGGCACCGGATCATGGTGCAGATCCAGTCGAGCTGGTTCCCGCTGTACGACCGCAACCCGCAGACCTTCGTGCCGAACATCTTCTTCGCGGGGCCTGGCGACTATCACAAGGCGGAGATGCGGGTGTTCCGGGCGCCGGACGCGGCGAGCTTTATCCAGCTGCCGGTGGTGCCGGGGGACGACGGGACGGTGGTGGCCGGACCCTGAGAACGGGTCCGACTCCGCTTCTGCCGGGAGGAAACGGCGTCAGTAGATCGGCATGCCGCCGTGCACCGGGAGCAGGGCGCCGGTGGTGAAGCTGGCGTCGTCGGAGGCGAGGTAGACGTAGGCGGCTGCGAGCTCGGCGGGCTGGCCCGGGCGGCCCATCGGCGATTGGCTGCCGAAGGTTTTCACCTGCTCGGGCTCCATGCCGACGGGGATGAACGGGGTCCAGACCGGGCCGGGCAGCACGGCGTTCACCCGGATGCCCTTCTCCACCAGCATCTGCGCCAGGCCGATGGTGAAGTTGGCGATCGCGGCCTTGGTGGCGGAATAGGCCAGCAGGCTCGGCATCGGGTGCTTGGAGTTCACCGAGGAGGTGTTGATGATGGACGAGCCCGGGTGGAGGTGGGGCAGGGCCGCCTTGCTCAGGTAGAACTGGGAATGGATGTTGGTGCGGAAGGTGCGGTCCCATTCCTCGTCGGTGATCTCGTCGAGCGCATCGCGGGTCATCTGGAACGCGCCGTTGTTGACCAGGATGTCGAGGTGGCCGAAGCGCTCCACCGTCGCCTGATCGACGAGCGGCGCAGGGTCGTTGAGACCGC
>CAXTOD010000401.1:0-2580 GCA_964245705.1 uncultured Acetobacteraceae bacterium | reverse complement strand
GGCCATAACCGGGCGGCGGTGCCGCTACGACGCCCCCGCCGCCCGGTTATGGCCAGCCCAGCTATGCCCAGCCTGCCTATGCCCAACCGTCCTACGTCCAGCCTTCCTACGGCTATGCGCAGCCGCAGCAGGGTTACGCCCAGGGCGGTGCCTATGGCGGGCCGCCGTCGGGCTACGCCCAGCAGGGCTACGCGCCGAACGACGGGCCGCCCCCGGGATATCCGTCCGGGCTGGCACCCGACGGCTACGGCCAGCCCGGGGCCTACCCGCCCGGACCGCCGCAGGGCCAGGGCTACGCCTACTGAGGCACCACGCCGGCCGGCCGAGGCGGGATCACCCGCCCGCACCGGCCGGCCGCGTCCTCAGGCCGGGATCGCCTCGGGCTCGCTGCGGGCACGCTTGACCAGCAGCTTGTTCAGGGCGTGCACGTAGGCCCGCACCGCGGACACCACCGTGTCGGTGTCGGCGCCCTGGCCGTCCACCATCTTGCCGGCCTCCTCCAGCCGCACGGTGGTGCGCGCCTGCGCGTCCGTCCCTTCGGTCACGGCACCCACCGAGAACAGCACGAGTTGGGCCTCGTGCGGGAACAGGGCACGGACGGCGTTGAAGGCGGCGTCCACCGGCCCGGCGCCGGGGGTTTCCGCGGACGCCACCACCCCGTCCAGCTCCAGTTCCAGCGTCGCGTGCGCCGGGCGCCTGGAGCCGGAGAACACGTCCAGCGACACGAAGCGGATCCGGGCGTGGTCGCGCTGCTCGTCGTCGACCAGCGCCACGATGTCCTCGTCGTAGAGCACCTTCTTGCGGTCGGCGAGGTCCTTGAAGCGGGCGAACGCGTCCTGGAGCTGGTTCTCGCCTAGGTCGCCGTAGCCCATCGCCCGCAGCTTGTCGCGGAACGCCGCCCGGCCGGAATGCTTGCCCAGCACCAGCGACGACTTGGTCCAGCCGACGCTTTCCGGGGTCATGATCTCGTAGGTGGCGGCATTCTTCAGCATCCCGTCCTGGTGGATGCCGCTCTCGTGCGCGAATGCGTTGCGCCCGACGATCGCCTTGTTCGGCTGCACGTCGAATCCGGTGATGGTCGCCAGCATGCGCGACACGCGAAGCAGCTCAGGGGTGCGTATGGCGTTGCGGAACGGCAGCACGTCGGCGCGGGTGCGCAGCGCCATCACGATCTCCTCCAGCGCCGCGTTGCCGGCCCGCTCGCCGATGCCGTTGATCGTGCACTCGATCTGCCGCACCCCGGCCCGCACCGCGGCCATCGTGTTGGCCACCGCCAGCCCCAGGTCGTTGTGGTTGTGCGCCGACAGGATCACCTTCTCCGCACCCGGAACCCGCTCGCGCAGGGTGGCGAACAGCGCCGCCATGTCCTCCGGCGTCGCGTAGCCGACGGTGTCGGGGATGTTGATCGTGTTGGCGCCGGCGCGGATCGCCGCCTCGACGCAGCGGCACAGGAACTCGGGCTCGGTGCGGCTGCCGTCCTCTGCCGACCATTCGACGTCGTCGGTGTGCCGCCGCGCCGCCTGGTTGCCGCTGGTGATCAGCTCCAGCACCGTGTCCGGCTCCATGCGCAGCTTGTACTTCATGTGCAGCGGCGAGGTGGAGATGAAGTGGTGGATGCGCGGCCGCTTGGCCGGGCGCACCGCCTCGGCCGCGCGGGCGATGTCGTCGCGGCCGCCGGTGCGGGCCAGGCCGCAGATCACCGGGCCGCGCACCTCCGTCGCGATGGCGCGCACGCTGTCGAAGTCGCCGGGACTCGCCACCGGGAACCCGGCCTCGATCACGTCCACGCCGAGCTCGGCGAGCGCGTGGGCCATGCGCAGCTTCTCGGCCAGGTTCATGGAGAAGCCGGGCGACTGCTCGCCGTCGCGCAGGGTGGTGTCGAAGATGATGACCCGGTCGTCGTCGACGCGGCCGAAGCTCGGATGCTCGATGCTCATGGTGGCTCCGTGGAACGATCCGCCGGCCGACGGCGCGGGCTGCGGACCCTGATGGAGAAGGCGTCAAGGCTGCCTCGCCCCTGAGCACCGCCGCGGCGATGCCGCAAGCCCGGCGCTCAGGGGCGAGGAAGTCGCAGGCCGGCCGCCGCAAGGCGGTCCGGGCAGGACGCGTGGGTGACCATGCCCGCATCCTAGCGGAGCCCGTCCCCATTGCCAGGCATCAAACCGCCGCAGCGTTGCGATCCCGTCGTGCCGGACGTGCGCAGACGGCGGGTTCCGCCACTCTCCGTTACAGCGTGCCCCCTGCACGCAACCGGCGGACATCCCTAGATGTAGGACATCCGCGATCCACAGCTCCAGGACCTCAGGCACAGCACGATGCGCGCCCTTTCCGCTACCTCCCCGGTTCTCGCCGGGCTCGTCGCCTTGTCCGCCTGCACGGTGGCGCCCCCGCCCGGCCCGAGCATCCTGGCCCAGCCCGGCCGGAACAAGAGCTTCCAGCAGTTCCAGATCGAGGACCAGAAGTGCCGGGCCTATGCCGCCCAGGCCAATGGCGGGGTGACGCCGGCGGAGGCCGCCAACCGCAGCGGCATCGGCAGCGCGATCTCCGGCACCCTGATCGGCGCGGCGGCGGGCGCGTTGC
>CAXTOD010000400.1:0-2584 GCA_964245705.1 uncultured Acetobacteraceae bacterium | reverse complement strand
TCTGCCGCAGCCGGCTGTCCCCGGACGCGCTGGCCCGCATGCAGCGCCTGCCCTTCCCGCCGAGCGACCCGCTGGCCGGCGCGGGCGGGCCGCTCCCGCAGCTCTGGCACCGGGCCTGACCCGCTCCGCCGGTCACCGGGAGGGTGTTCAGCGTGGAGCTGCGTGGCGCTCCAGGTCTTCCAGCACGCAATGGTCCAGCGCACCAGCATGGGTCGCCTCCAGCGTCACCAGGGGCGCGCAGCCCGCCTCGAACGCTTCCTGCCACCGTGGCGCGCAGAGACACCAGCGGTCGCCGGGCTTGAGCCCGGGAAAGCCGTGTTCGGGCCGGGGGGTGGACAGGTCGTTGCCGCGCTCGCGGCTGAAGCGCAGGAACGCCGCCGTCACTACCGCGCAGACGGTGTGGCTGCCGCGGTCCTGCGGCCCGGTGTTGCAGCAGCCGTCGCGGAAGAACCCGGTGAGCGGCTCGGTGGAACAGGGCTTGAGCGTCCCGCCCAGCACGTTGTGGCCGGGCTGCCGGTCCGGCCGGCCGGAAAACCCTGCTGTCTGATCGAGTGGCACGGCGCACGGCTCCAGTCATCCAGTCGGCAGGACTACGAGCCGGGGCGGTGCACGGTTGCCATGCGGTCCCGGCAAACCGGCGGAACCGGCTCGCCGGCTGCTGCGCGACGGGTGGCAGGGCGGGAAGAGGCGACCCACCTGCGGCGGATCAGGTAGGATGACGCCGAGGCGACTCCGCCCGGAGGCTTCGCCGCGAAGGATGCGTCGCGCAGGCGCATTCGCGGCCTCGGCCTCCACGCCTTTTGCTGCACGGCGTGGGGCGGGGATCGGGCGGAGGTCGGGAGCAAGGTTGGGATGGATATCATGGACACGACCATCGGGTTGCCGCTGCCGCCGATGCACGAGCGGGTCGCGTCGATCTCCCGGCAGATCTGGAACGACAAGTACCGGCTCAAGGCGCCGGACGGCACGCCGGTCGACGGGACGATCGAGGCCACCTGGCGCCGCGTCGCCCAGGCGCTGGCCTCCGTCGAGACGGAGCCGGCCCTGTGGGAGGCCCGGTTCTACGAGGCGCTGGAGGATTTCCGCTTCCTGCCGGCGGGCCGGATCGTGTCCGGCGCCGGCACGAGCAGGCGGGTCACCCTGTTCAACTGCTTC
The DNA here is from genome assembly GCA_964245705.1 of uncultured Acetobacteraceae bacterium. Classification (GTDB taxonomy): domain Bacteria; phylum Pseudomonadota; class Alphaproteobacteria; order Acetobacterales; family Acetobacteraceae; genus Lichenicola. The sequence goes on along the minus strand of CAXTOD010000400.1, from coordinate 1,429 downwards.
GTCATGGGCGACATCGCCGACGACCTCGGCTCGATCTTCGCCCACCTGCGCGAGGCGGCGCTGACCCTGCAGCAGGGCGGCGGCATCGGCTACGACTTCTCGACCCTGCGGCCCAAGGGGGCGGCGGTGAAGGGCGTGAGCGCCGACGCGTCCGGTCCGCTGTCCTTCATGGACGTGTGGGACAGCATGTGCCGCACCATCATGTCCGCCGGCGCCCGGCGGGGCGCGATGATGGCGACGCTGCGCTGCGACCATCCCGACATCGAGGCGTTCATCGCCGCCAAGCGCGAGCCCGGCCGGCTGCGCAACTTCAACCTGTCGGTGCTGGTGACGGACGCGTTCATGGGGGCGGTCGCGGCCGACGGCGACTGGCCGCTGGTGTTCGGGGGCACCGTCTTCCGCACGCTTCGCGCCCGGGCGCTGTGGGACGCGATCATGCGGGCGACCTACGACTATGCCGAGCCGGGGGTGCTGTTCATCGACCGCATCAACGCCCGCAACAACCTGCGCTACGTCGAGACCATCCGCTCGACCAACCCGTGCGCCGAGCAGCCGCTGCCGCCCTACGGCGCCTGCCTGCTCGGCTCGGTGAACCTCGCCCGCCTGGTGCGCGACCCGTTCACGCCCGGCGCCCGCATCGACGAGGACGAGCTGGACGCGCTGGTGCGGGTCGCCGTGCGCATGCTCGACAACACGATCGACGCGTCCGGCTTCCCGCTGGACCAGCAGCGGCAGGAGGCGATGGCCAAGCGCCGGATCGGCCTCGGCCTCACCGGGCTGGCCGACGCCCTGATGATGGTCGGGCTCCGCTACGGCGCGCCGGAGGCGGCAGAGATGGCCGGGCGCTGGGCGGCGCTGGTGAACCGCTCCGCCTACCTCGCCTCCGCCGCGCTGGCGGCCGAGAAGGGCGCCTTTCCCCTGTTCGACCGCGATCCCTACCTGGCCGGCGAGACGGTGGCCGGGCTGGACGACGAGGTGAGGACGGCCATCGCCCGGCACGGCATACGCAACGCGCTGCTGACCTCGATCGCTCCCACCGGCACGATCTCGCTGCTGGCCGACAACGTGTCGTCCGGCGTGGAGCCGGTGTTCGCGCACAGCTTCACGCGCAAGGTCACGGAGCGCGACGGCACCAGGCGCGAGGAGGTGGTCGAGGACTACGCGGTGCGTCTCTACCGCGCGAAGTTCGGCGCCGTGGCGGAGCTGCCTGCGCATTTCGTCACCGCGCAGACGCTGGGCGCGGAGGAGCACGTGCGCATGCAGGCGGCGCTGCAGCGGCATGTCGACAGCGCCATCAGCAAGACGGTGAACGTCCCGGAGGATATCAGCTTCGAGGCGTTCCAGGCCGTCTACCTCGACGCCTACCGCTCCGGATGCAAAGGCTGCACGACCTACCGGCCCAACGCCATCACGGGCTCTGTGCTGGAGG
>CAXTOD010000399.1:0-2584 GCA_964245705.1 uncultured Acetobacteraceae bacterium | reverse complement strand
TGCCAGGTCTGCGCCGCCTGCACCACCGGCGCGGGCGCGTCCAGCAGCGCGTCCAGCCCGTGCCGCACCGGTTGCGGCAGCCGCAGGTAGGCCTGCACCGCGTCGGGCATGGCGATCCGGATCGGCGCGTTCCGGGTCATGGACAGCCACAGCGCCACCTCGCGCATGCGCGCCGCCGAGCGCGTCCGCTCCGGAAGCGGCCGCTCGTGCGCCGGCGGCGCCATGCGGCCGTCGGCGTCGATGTTCCACCAGGCGACCTCGCCGTTGTCGTGGCGCAGCACCAGCAGCCAGAGCGGGTCCAGCAGCGTGAACAGGCTGTCCGCGCGCCAGCCGGGGTTGAAGAACCGCACCGGCTGCTCGCCGCTCAACAGGGGGACCGGCGGACGGCCGGGAATGCGCAGCCTCATCCCGTCCGGGCCGTGCTGCACCGGACGCTCGATCAGCAGCGGCAGCGCCTCGCCGACGGCGTCGTCGGCCAGCCTGGTTCCCGTTCCTCCGGACACGCCACACCTCGCACCAGGACACGCAGCCGTTCCGGCGGCTGCCGCCCCTCACCGGGCCGCCGAATGCCGCCGCACCAAGTCGGTAAATGCCGCGAACACCGCCAAACGGTCCACGACGAAGTTGCTGTGCCCGTCGTGGTGCCCGGACGGGCGGAACGGGGTGGTGTCGCGCACTTGGTCCAGGGCGTTGAACAGGACCTCCGTCGGCCGCTCCATGTGCTCGGCCGAGTCGTAGATGTGCAGGTCGGCGCGGTGCTCGAGGTTCCAGCGGCTGGACAGCACGAGGCCCGGGGTGTTGCAGATCCAGCGGTACTTCGCCAGCGCAGCACCCAGCGGGGCGATGAACGCGTCCGTCCGGCTGCACCACAGCACGCTGCGAAGCGCCGACCGGTTGATGAGGTCGACGAACCGGACCTCCGCCCGCTCCGCCACGCGCGCCAGCCCGTCGGCGAGCGCGAACTCCTTCTCGAGGATGCCGCCCGGCGACGTCCCGGGCTCGACCGCGCGGCCGCGGTCGAGGGCATCGTTCATCCCGTCCAGCACAACCGTGCAGCCAGGGAACAGCTGGCCGAGGCGCAGCACGAGGGCGGCGTAGAACGCATGGAGGTCGTCAAGCGTGCGGCTGCCGACGCGTATGCCGAGCAGGACCACCGGCGCGGGGCGCGCCCGCGCGGCGTCCGCTTCCCGCCTGGCGTCCGCCAGTCCCGGCACGCGCTCGGCGCAGTCGATCACCGAGCGGCCCAGCTCGAACGGGACCGTGGTGGCGGTGTACTTGATGACGCGCTGGTTGCGCCGGTAGAACCTGCCCTGCCCGCCGACGAAGCGCTCCGCGTGCCGGGTGGTGCGATTCTCGAACATCGGGAAGACCTGCTCCACCGGTCCGAAATAGTCGGTCGTGTGCGGCTGCTCGAACAGGTGCAGCTGCGGCAGCCTGCCGTGGTCGGCGACCGCGCGCAGCAGGTAGGACATGCCGCACAGGTCCTGCCACACGTAATGGCCGATGTGGTCGGCGCAGGCGCCGAAGAACTGCTGCACCGTCGGGTCCGGCGGGACCGCCGCCCCCGCCGACAGGTCGGGCCCGAACCGTAGCAGGTGGCGCAGCAGCATCTCCCGGCCGCGGCGGAACGGCGCGCAATCGCCGGCCAGGTTGCGGTTCGCCGCCACCAGCAGGTCGGCGGTCGGGAAGTACAGCGCCAGGTTGGAAAAGTAGCCGCCGACGCACACCACCAGGAACACCAGCCCGGTCGAGTCCTGCCGGAACCGGTAGGCGAAGGCGTGGAGGTCGAGCATCAGCGCGAAGCCGTCGCTTTCGACGGAGGCGCCGTCCACCGGGGAGGGCCAGCACATCCGGCCGGTGCGCAGCAGCCGGTCCATCTCCTCGTGCAGGCGGGGCGCCAGGCAGGCGCGCACCTGCTCCGGGTCCAGGCCGCGCAGGCCGGTATCGGTCGGCACGAGGTAGCCGGTGCCCTCCGGCATCGGCTGGTCCAGCGCCCAGACCAGGGTGTCCCGGTCCTGTCCGGCGTCGCGGAGATGGGCCTGTACCAGGGTGTCCAGGTCGGCGGGGGCGAGGCCGCCCGACAGCGCCCGCAGGTCGGGAGGCAGCACGCCCTTGTCCAGCACCACGCAGTCCCACAGCGTTCGCAGCAGCCCTCCGGCCACGCGCAGCACGTGCGCCTGGTGCGATGGCGACAGCGCGCCGGCGTGGTGCCCGACCAGCCTGGCGTCGAGGTCGACGAACCAGGCCGCCTGCCACCCGTCCGCGTGGCGAAGCACCAGCGCCAGCAGCGGCGCGAAGGCGGCCTGCACCGACTCCACCTCCCAACCGGGACCGAGCTCCGCGACCCGCCCGCCATCGGTGACCGGCAGCAGCCGGCCCGGGTTGCCGATCCGGTAGCTCCGGCTGTCGCCGATCCGCTCGAGGAGGAGCGGCGCGGCGTCCCCGGCCGGCCAGGATCCGGCGTTCGTCGAACTTATAGATATCCTGCACGCTGAAGCGCAGCGGCAGCACATCGGGCGAAACCTCGTCCGCCACCACCCGGTCCAGCGCCTCGAGCAGGGTCGGCCCGTGAAACCAGTCCAGC
>CAXTOD010000398.1:0-2611 GCA_964245705.1 uncultured Acetobacteraceae bacterium | reverse complement strand
CGCGCTGGACGCCACCGTGCTGGCCCGCACCGGCCGCGCCGTCGGCGGGGACGCTGGTGCCCTGGTTCATCGCCGGCTTCCTCCTGCTGCTGGCGGCCCGGTCGGCCGGGCTGGTGCCGCAGGCGGCGCTGCATCCGGCGAGCCTGGTGGCCGGCATCCTGACCGTGGTGTCGATGGCCGCGCTCGGGCTGGGGGTGGACGTCCGCGCCCTGGCGCGCGCAGGCCTGCGCGTCAGCGCGGTGGTCACGCTGTCGCTGCTGGCGCTGGGGCTGGCCGCGTTCCTGCTGGTGGTCCTGCTCCGCCCGGCCTGAGGCCTGCCGCCGGAGCGGGAGGATCGCCTGGCCGGGCCGGCCATGCTACCGCACCGTCGTTGGCCGCGAGGGCCAGGAAGGGGCGAACGGCATGGGCGTGGACGCAACCACCTATCGCGAAGCGATGTCCCGGCTCGGCGCCGCGGTGAACGTCATCACCACCGGCGATGTCGAGGGGCGGCACGGGCTGACCGCGTCGGCGGTGTGCTCGGTCACCGACGCGCCGCCGACCCTGCTGGTGTGCATCAACCGCGCGGCACGGGCGCGGGACGCGCTCGTGGTCGGCGGCCCGATCTGCATCAACACCCTGGCGCATGCGCAGAAGGACGTGTCGGTGGCGTTCGCCGGGCCGCTGGAGATGGAGGAGCGTTTCGTGTCCGGGTCGTGGATCATGGGCGTGACCGGCGCGCCGGTGTTGGAACAGGCGCTGGTGTCGTTCGACTGCCTGGTGTCGCAGGTGGTCGAGGTGGGCACGCACAGCGTGATCTTCTGCGCGGTGCAGGAGGTCAGGCTCGGCGACCCGGGATAGGCGCTGGTCTACTTCAACCGCACCTATCACGGATTGCCGCACGGGCAGCCCTGATCCGGCCCTGGCGGTCACCCGGCGGTGACGGGCCGCCCGTGCTCGACTGGACGCAGGCCGGTCAGTTCGGCTTCGACGGGTCCATGCTGAAGTGGCCGCACCAGTCCAGGCCGGACACCACCGGCCACAGGCCGTGCGCGTCCGGGCTCGGCTGGGTCACCGGCGGGTTGAAGCGGCACAGCCCGTCATCGGCGCTCGGCTTGGCGACGTGGTCGTCGAAGAACCTGCACCTGGTGCAGGACACGTCCTGCGACTGGCTGAGCGACATCTGGCTTCTCCCTGAACGGTTCGGATCGTCGTGAACGGCGCGCCTCCATGACGACGCGCGGTGTCGCCGCCGGTTGCGCCGGCTGGCGGCATGAAACGCCCGATCTCATGTAATCACGAGATCGAATACTAGGAGGATGCGAGCGATTTGCAGTTGCAGGCGCTACAGGTGAGGCTGCGTATCACTTCTGGTCGGAGGCGCGGCCAGCGTTTCTCGTGGGGCGGTGTTATGACGGGTTTGTCTTCCGCAGCCCCGTGTGGCGGTATCGCCGGATCGTCCCCTGCCCGAGTCGGATCCGTCATGCTGCGTCCCATGCTGTGCCTGTCCGTCCTGCTGCTCGGCACCGGTCCCGCGGTGGCGGCGGAAACCTGCTTCGAGCGGCTGGCGGCGACGCGGGACGGGATGCTGGGGGTGCCGACCCGTCCGGAGCCGACGCCGGACGGGCGCTCGGTGCTGTTCCTGCGCAGCGGGCCGCGCGACACCGCACTCCGGCTCTACCGGTTCGACCTGCAGGCGGGCACCGTCGCCGAATTGGCGCGGCCCGATCCGGGCGCCGAGCACCCGTCGGTGGAGGAGAAGGCGCGTCGCGAGCGGGCGCGCATGACCCTGTCCGGCATCACCGACTACGCCATCTCCCGGGACGGCCGGACGGTGCTGGTGAGCGAGGCCGGGCGGCTGAGCCGGATCGGGCTGCACGGGTGTGCGGCACCGGTCCCGGTGCCGGGGGACGGGTGGATCGGGCCGCGGCTGTCGCCGGACGGGCAGTACGTGGCGGCGGTGCGGGACGACGAGCTGCACGTGGTGCGTCTCGCCGACGGCCAGGACCGGCAGCTCACCACCGGCGCCGGCGACGCCCTCACCTATGGCGTGGCCGAGTTCGCGGCGGCTGAGGAACTGGAGCGCGCGGACGGCACCTGGTGGTCGCCGGACAGCCGGACCCTGCTGTACGAGGCGGCCGACTTGGGCGGGGTGGAGCGGCACTTCATCGCCGATCCGGAGCACCCGTCGGTGCAGCCGGTGTCGTTCCGCTATCCGCGCGCCGGCACCGCAAACGCCCGGCTGCGCCTGGGGCTGGTCGGGCGCGACGGCGGCGATACGCGCTGGGTGGATTGGGACGGCGCGGCGTTCCCGTATCTTGCCCGCGTGGTGTGGCCGAAGGGCAAGGGGCCTTTGACGCTGGTGGTGCTGAACCGGGCGCAGACGGAGGAGCGGGTGCTGGCGGTGGATCCCGCCATCGGCCATGCCACCACCCTGCTGACCGAGACCGATCCGGCCTGGCTCGACCTGACGCCGGGCGGGGGCACCGCCGGCGGCCTGCCGCTGCCGTACTGGCTGCCGGACGGGTCCGGGTTCCTGTGGGCGGCGGAACGTAACGACCGCTGGGCGCTGGAGCTGCACAATGCGGACGGCAGCCTCCACCGCACGCTGACCACGCCGGCGGTGCCCTAC
>CAXTOD010000397.1:0-2614 GCA_964245705.1 uncultured Acetobacteraceae bacterium | reverse complement strand
TGCCGGTCGCGAGCAGCAGCCACGCCCTGCGGCGCAGGTCCGGCCTCGGCAGCGCCGACAGCACAAGGGTGGTGGCGCCGGCGGCGCACATCGCCTCCATCACCTCGGGGTAGTAGGTGGTCGGCATGCGCACGAACAGCGGCGTCGTGACCACGACCACGGCTGCGCAGAAGGCCGCGGCGCCGCCATAGACCTGATCGGCGACGCGCCACAGCAGCAGCAGCAGCAGCGCGAACAGGATCGTGTTCGGCACCGTGAGCGCCAGCACCGTCAGCCCGAACAGGCGCATGCTCGCCGCCAGGGTGAGCACGTAGGGCAGGCGGGTAGCCCAGTGGTTGACGGGCACGTGCACGCCGACGGCGAGCCAGCGCTGCGCCGCCTGCACGTAGTGCAGGTCGTCCCAGCCGGCGAAGCCGGCGGGCAGCGCCAGGCTGATGCAGATCGAGACGCAGGCGAGCAGCAGCAGGCCGGCGGGCGGGCGCTGGATCGAGGAGAAGATGCTGGATGAAGACATTCACGTCCTATGAAGAATTCGCGGTCCGGATCCGCCATCGAGGCCGGCGAAACCGCGCGCTTTTCCCGCCCGCTGATCAAGAACGGGATCTACGCCGGCTTCGTGACTTCGTTTGACAGTTCGCGCACCGCATACCACAGTCCTCGGGCACGATGCGTGCTGTACATGGCGAAATTATTCGAGTGGGGCTTCCAGACGATGCAGGTCGCGGTGTTGATCCCCTGCTATAACGAAGAAATAACCATCTCCAAGGTCATCCGCGACTTCCGGATGCAGCTGCCCAACGCGACGATCCACGTCTACGACAACAACTCCGAGGACGGCACCGCGGCGTCGGCGCGCGCCGCCGGTGCGGTGGTGCGTCGGGAGATGCTGCGCGGCAAGGGCTACGTGGTGCGTCGCATGTTCGCCGACATCGAGGCCGACATCTACGTGCTGGTGGACGGCGACGACACCTACGATGCCCGCGACGTGTCGCGCATGGTCAAGCTGCTGGTCGACGAGCAGCTCGACATGGTCAACGGCGCCCGCGTCACCGAGATCAAGGCCGCCTATCGTCCTGGGCACAAGTTCGGCAACGTCATGCTCACCGGCATGGTGCGCCACATCTTCGGCAACCGGGTCAGCGACATGCTGTCGGGCTACCGCGTGTTCTCACGGCGCTTCGTCAAGTCGTTCCCGGCGCTGTCCTCGGGCTTCGAGACCGAGACAGAGTTCACGGTGCACGCACTCGAGCTGGGCATGCCGGTCGGCGAGGTCAGCACCGCGTACCGCGACCGTCCCGCCGGTTCCGCCTCCAAGCTGCGCACCTACACCGACGGCGTGCGCATCCTGCGCACGATCCTGACCCTGGTGAAGCAGGAGCGGCCGCTGCAGTTCTTCTCGCTGATCGGGCTCGCGCTGCTGGTCGCGGGGCTGCTGCTCGGCATGCCGGTCGTGTTCGAGTTCCTGCGCACCAGGCTGGTGCCGCGTCTGCCGAGCGCGGTGCTCGCCACCGGGCTGGTGATGCTGTCCTTCCTCTCCTTCGTCTGCGGCCTGGTGCTGGACTCCGTGGCCCGCGGCCGCAAGGAGGTCAAGCGGCTGGCCTACCTGGCGATCCCGGCGATCGCCTCGCAGGTCCTGCAGATGCGCAAGGTGAGCTAGCCCGCGCTCGACAGGATGCGGAACACCGGCACGTCATGAACCGGGAGCTGGGGCCTACGGTCCCAGTGGGTCAAGGGCAACGCCCTTGCCTGCCTGGCAGGTCAGGCGTGCCCCACCCTGCTGGACAGGCGGATCGGGTCGATGTTGAGCGATCCGAGCGCGCGCCGCCACTTGCTCTCGTGATCGGCGCCGAACAGGATCTTGTCGCTCGACGGCGCCGACAGCCAGGCGTTCTGCTGGATCTCCTCCTCGAGCTGCCCCGGCGCCCAGGTGGCGTGACCGAGCGCCAGCAGCGCGTGCCGCGGCCCCGATCCGTCGGCGATCACCTTGAGCACGTCCAGGCTCGCGGTGAGCACGATGCCCTCGTCGACCGCGAGGCTGCCGTCGCCGGTCCAGTCGGCGCTGTGCAGCACGAAGCCGCGCGAGTTCTCCACCGGCCCGCCGGCGCACAGCGTGATCCGCCGGCGCGGCGGGGTCGGGGCGACGCCGAGCTGCTCCAGCAGCTCGTCGAAGCCGGGCTGGCTCAGCCGGCGGTTGACCACCAGCCCCATCGCGCCGTCCTCGGTCGAGTGCGCGCACAGGAACACCACCGCCTGCGCGAACGGGGAGGACACCAGGGCCGGCATCGCGATCAGCAGGCGGCCGGTGAGGCCGGCATCGAGGTCTGGCTGCAACGAGAACATGCCATCAGATGTGGCAGAACCGAGCGGGCGCGCAAGCGCGTCGTGCGGGCGTCGCGGATTTGGGACGGTCTCGCCGCCCGCGGCGCGGCCCGCACAACCCCCCGGGCGGGGCGGCGTTGAAGGGGAGACCCGCTCCCGAGGACACGAACATGCCCACGCCCAGCCAAACGGTCCTGGTGACCGGCGCCAGCTCCGGCTTCGGCCGCGCGATCGCCGAGCGCTTCGTGCGCGACGGGCATCGCGTCATCGCCGCGGCACGGCGCGCACGAAGCGC
>CAXTOD010000396.1:0-2629 GCA_964245705.1 uncultured Acetobacteraceae bacterium | reverse complement strand
CCGCCGCGCCCGCCACCGCACCCGTCGCTTCCGTGCTCCCGTCGCCGCCGATCCCGGTGATCCCGCAAACGCCGCCGTCGCCTCCGGTGCTGACCGACGCGGAGATCGAGCGGACGCAGCGGGCGCTGGCGGAGGTGATCGGGCCGATCGCCCGCAGCGTGGTGCGCCGCGCGGTGGTGCGGGCGCGCGACCGGCAGGCGCTGCAGATCCTGTGCGAAGCGTCGGTGTCGCGGGAAGGCGAGCGGGAACGGTTCCGCGCGCTGCTTCGCGCCGCAGACAACACGCCGCGCGGGCGCTGACCCGCCGGCCGACTGGCAAGACGACCCGCTGGGTGGCATGATCGCCTACCGGAACGATTTTGGCGCAAGCCGAGGGAACCCGATCAACGATGTCCGGCGGACAGCTCCAGGCCCTGCTGCTGTTGACCTCGCCGCTCGGCGACGACACCCTGCCGATCGAGGGGGGCAGCACGCTGCACTGCGTCGGGCTGCATGGGGTCGAGACCATCAGCCAGCCGTTCGAGATGGTGATGACGGTGGTCTCGACCGAGCGCAGCATCGACCCGAACCAGCTGGTGTACCAGCCGGTGGGCCTGACGGTACGCAAGCAGCCGCACGCCGACCGGTACGTCAACGGCGTGGTGCGAGCAATGAGCGCGGTGGGCCAGGCGCAGCGCTCGCGCTGGATGTACCGGCTGGAGGTGGTGCCGCGGCTGTGGTTCCTGGGGCAGACCGAGGATTGCCGCATCTTCCAGAACAGGACTGCGCAGGAGATCCTGCAGACCATCTTCTCCGAGCACGCGGTGCAGCCGGTGGAGTTCCGCATCTACGGCGACAGGCCGGTGCGCGAATACACCACGCAGTACAACGAGACCGACCTCGACTTCGTGCACCGGCTGCTGCAGGAAACCGGCTGGTTCTACTTCTTCGAGCACGCCGAGGGCGCGCACACCCTGATCGTCACCGACCGGAACCAGTCGTTCAAGCCGGTGGCCGATCCGCAGCACTGGGTGATCCACGAGGGCAACAACGTGGATGTGTTCGACGAGTGGAGCGAGTCGCAGGAAACCGCGCATGGGCTGGTGAAGCTGCAGGATTACGACCCCACGCGCCCATCGGCGCCGGTGCTGGGGCAGCAGAACACCACCCTGTCCACGCCGGGTGCTGCCAGCCGGGACGTGTTCAACTGGCCGGCGCTGACCACGGAGAACGGGATCGCCACCGACCGCGCCCGGTTCCGCATCGAGTCCGCCGAGGCGCTCTCGGCGCTGCGGGAAGGCCACGGCTACGACCAGGAGTTCTGTCCCGGGTTCCGCTTCACGCTGGCCAAGGACCCGTTCACCGAGGCCGAGGGCATCGACTACGCGCTGCGCTCGGTCACCCACCACGCCACCGACCACACCTGGATCGGCGGCGCCGACCGGCCGTCCTACGAGAACAGCTTCACCTGCTTCCCGCAGAAGACCACCTGGCGCGAGCCGGCCCGCAACGCCCGCCCGCCGATGAGCGGGATCTTCTCCGCGATCGTGATCGGCAACGAGGGCGAGGAGATCCACGCCGACAGCCTGGCGCGGATCAAGGTGCGGCTGCTGTTCGACCGGCGGAAGGAGACGGTCGCCAGCATGGCGACCTGGGTGCGGGTGATGCAGCCCTGGTCGGGCAACACCTGGGGCTGGCAGCACCTGCCGCGCGTCGGCTCGGAGGTGGCGGTCGCGTTCATGGACGGCGACCCGGACAGCCCGGTGGTGGTCGGCTCGTTCTACAACCAGTCGCAGCGGCCGGTGTTCGCGATCCCCGACGAGCAGACCAAGCAGGGCTTCCGCAGCCGCTCCACCCTGCATGGCGGCACGCAGGACTATTCGGAATGGTCGTTCGACGACAGGAAGGGGCAGGAGCTCGTGTTCCTGCACGCGCAGAAGGACTACACCACCGAGGTCGAGAACGACCAGAAGCTGACGGTGGATCGCGACCGCACCGTGGTGGTCAGGCGCGACGAGACGGTGCGGGTGACCCGCAACCACAGCCTGACCAGCGAGACCGGCGAGGTGACGATCGAGGCGGCGGTGGCGCTGACGCTCAAGGTCGGCACCAACACCATCCGGATGACGCCCGGGGGCATCAAGGTCAACGGGGTGACGCTGGACCTGCAGGCGGAGTCGGCGCTGCTGATGGCGGCACCGGTGGTCGACACCGAGTCCGAGGGGATCGTCACCACCACCGCAGGCGGCATGATCCTGCTCGACGCGCCGGCGATCTTCTCGACCACGCCGGTGCTGCCCAACCCGGAGGAGGTCGCGGCCGAGGCCGACGCGCTCGACGCGACCCTGACCGCCGCCACCGCGGCGCTGGACGGGTGAGCGCGATGCCGGACATGCGGCCCGGGCCGGTTCGGGTCGACAAGCTGCGGCCGATGCCGCTCGCCTGGATCCGGCTGCGCCTGCGCCTCGATCCCGACGGGCCGATGCTGGACGACCATCCCGCCTCATCGGTGCTGCTCGACCGGCTCGAGGCGGCCGGTGCGGCGGAGCAGGCCCTGTGCCTCGCCGCCCACGCCCTGCCGCCGCGCGAGGCGGTGTGGTGGGCCTGCATGTGCGCCCGGTCCACCGCCGCCGCGCCGGACGGCCATCGAA
>CAXTOD010000395.1:0-2638 GCA_964245705.1 uncultured Acetobacteraceae bacterium | reverse complement strand
CGGCGGCGCCGTCGTGCTGGCGCTGGTGCTGCCGGCGGCGCTCGGCCTCTACCTCCTGGGCGGCCATCCCGAGCTGCCGGCGCAGCCGGAGCGCCTGCGCATGGCGCAAGCCGAGGCCCGGGCGAGGCAGGACGACGCCCTGATCGCCACCCTGCGGCAGGGCCTGGCCGGGCTCGATCCCGCCACGCCGGAAGCGCGGCAGGGCTTCGTGCTGCTGGGCCAGGTCGAGGCGTCGCGCGGCAACCTCCAGGCGGCTGCCGCCGCGTGGCGGGTGGCGCTGTCGCACGGCTTCGACGCGACCCTCGCGATGCAGGCGGCGGAAGCGCAGACACGCGCCGACAACGGCGTCAGCCCCGCCTCCGCCGCCCTGTTCCGCCGGGCGCTGGATGCGGCACCCGCCGGCGCGCCGTGGCGCCAGCTCGCCGAACAACGATTGGCGCAAGGGGAGCATCGCTGAACCGCCGCGCCATCCCCATGTGGATGGGCATGAACGACAAGCCAGACACCGAGACTCCCGCACCGCCCGCCGAGGACAAGGCAGCGCCGCCGCCCGAGGTCGGCGGGCCGAAGGAGGCCGACCCGACCCGATACGGCGACTGGACGGTCAAGGGTCGCTGCATCGACTTCTGATACCAGCGGCGGTGAGGTTCGACCTGCACAGGCCAGGGCGCTGCCCTGGACCCGCCAAAGAAACGGTCGCCTTTTGAAACCCAATCCGGGGTTGATGGGGTCTGGGGCTTCCGGCCCCGGCGGATCGAGCTGCAAAGCAGATCCATGGGCGGAGCCCTGCGGCCTGCTCGCCTACCGGTCAAACCCGGACGCTGCTGGTATGAGCTGACACCGATACCGTTCCGCAACGACCGGTGCTAGGCTGGTCGCGGCGGCCGGCCACGTCCTGGCCCCGGCGTGGAGGAAGGGATGGACGGTCGGACAACGGCCCGCCTGGCGGCGGTCCTGGCGCTCTGCCTGGCGTCGGCGACGCCGGTCGCGGCGGACGAGTTCGACCTGCCGGGAGTCACGGCAGACAGCTACGAGTTCGCCAGGACGCTGTCCGATCGTCATCCGGCGGGCGCGAACAGTTCCGAGCGGAACCGGGCGCAGGCCGCGGTCGACACCGCGCTTGGCAGGGGCGACCACGACGCCGCAGCGGACGCGCTCGAGAACCGGATCGGCATGGGGGAAGCCGGTCCCGACCTCTGGATGCTGCTGGCGCGGGAGGAACTGGCGCGAACCCATCCCGACCCGGTGCGCGCGCTGGACGCGGCCTGGCAGGCGCAGCTGGCGGCCGATGACGGATCGACCCAGAAGGCGGCTGCCCTCGCGGCCGTAACCGACGCGCTGCTGGCGCAGCACCGGCCGGACCAGGCGGGGGAAGCGCTGGAGCAGGCGGTGGCGACGGCGCCCGGCGACGCCGGATATCGGGCGCGGCTGACGGCCCTGGAGCAGTCCGGGCTGCGTGTGCGCCGGGTGCGGGTGGAGGCGGACGCGGAGCCGCCGCGGGCCTGCATCAGCTTCAACGTGCCGCCCTCGCGCCGCAACGACTTCCATCCCGAGGACTGGGTCACCCTGTCGCCGGCGGTGAAGGACGCGGCGGTCACCCACGAGGACGACGAGATCTGCATCTCCGGTCTGCCGCTCGCCGCCACCACGCAGGCGACGATACGGGCCGGGATGCCGGGACAGTTCGGCTTCCGGCTGACGCAGGCGGCGACGGTGCCGCTGGCGGTCGGCGACCGCTCGACGCTGCTGTCGTTCGACAACCGCATGTTCCTGCTGCCGCGCGGGCAGGCACCGCGGATCGTGCTGACCAGCACCAACATCGCCTCCGTCAGGATGCGCATCGCCTATTTCAGCGAGCGCACGATCGAGCCCTGGACCCTGGACAACAACCTGGGCAAGGCGATCAGCAGCTACGTGGCGCAGAACCTGGACGGCGAGCAGGCCCGGATCGTCTGGTCCGGCCATGCCGCGATCCCGCACTACGCCCGCAACCTCCGGCAGCAGACGGTGCTGCCGCTGCCGGCCGACGTGATGACCCTGCCCGGCCTGTACGCGGTGGCGGTGGTGCCGGATGACGGGCACCGCGAGTACGACGCGGGGGCGGTGCAGCCGGTGCTGCAGACCGACCTGGCCCCCACGGTGTGGCGCGGCGCCGACGGCCTTGCGGTGCAGGTGCGGAGCTACTCCGACGCGCAGCCCCGCGCCGGGGTGCACCTGCGCCTGCTGGCGCACAACAACGACATCCTGGCCGAGACCGACACCGGCGCCGACGGCTTCGCGCACTTTGCCCGGCCGCTTCTGGCCGGCAGCGGCCCGCTGGCGCCGTCGGCGATCCAGGGCATGGCCCCGCTCGGCGGCGGCCAGTCGGGTGTCGGCCAGGCGGGCGTCGGCCAGCCGGGCGGCAACCAGACCGGCAGCAACCAGACCGGCAGCAACCATTCGGGCACCGACTTCGTCAGCCTCGACCTCGACACCGCCGCGTTCGACCTGTCCGGACGCGGCACCGGCGGCCTGCCGCAGCCAGGGCCGGTGGACGGCTTCGTCTGGCTCGACCGCGGCATCTACCGGCCGGGCGAGACGGTGCAGGTGATGGCGCTGCTGCGCGATCCGGCCGGCCGGCCGGTGCAGACGCCGGTGC
>CAXTOD010000394.1:2283-2642 GCA_964245705.1 uncultured Acetobacteraceae bacterium | reverse complement strand
TTCATGTCGCCGCAGACCATGACCCCGTCGGGCCCGGCGGCGCCCCCGTCGCGCTCGATCGGTGCCAGCCCGGTGGCCGCCTGCCGGATCGCCGCGATGTCCTCCGCGTCTGTCGGCGCCGGCTTGACCTCGCGGGGCGTCAGCGCCGGGCCAAGCGGCACCGCGGCGCGCTCCACCAGCGGCAGCTTCGCCGCCTGGTCCGCCGGCACCAGCACGTCGATCGTGCGGACCTCGGAGACCTGCTTCAGGCCACGCAGCCGCTCCGCCAGCGTCCGCGCCGCCGCGAGCGAGGGGGCAGCCACGTTGATCGGCTGGATGTTGGCCTGCGGATCGCGCGCCAGCTGGTGGTAGGCGCGCGC
>CAXTOD010000394.1:0-2273 GCA_964245705.1 uncultured Acetobacteraceae bacterium | reverse complement strand
GCTGACCGTGCTCAAGCCGCCGGGCGAGCCGGAGCCGGAGCAGCAGCGGCGAGGCCAGCAGCACCACGCCGATGGTGCCCGCCACCACCGCCACCCGGTGCGCGGCCAGGAACCGGTCCACCGGCGCCAGCGCCTTGAAGCCGAGCCGGTCCGGCTCGCCCGGCGGCTTGAGCACGGTCAGCAGCGCCGGCAGCAGGGTCAGGGTCGCGGTGAACGCCGCCAGCATGCCGACGCCGGCGATCTGTCCCAGCTCCGCCATGCCGCGATACGCGGTGGGCAGGAACGAGAAGAACCCGGCCGCGGTGCCGGCGGTGGCCAGCAGCAGCGGCACCCCGGCCTTGAGCGCCGCCCCCCGCAGCGCCTGGTGCACCTCGTCGTGGTCGTGCCGCTCGGAGCGGTAGCGCACGCTGAACTGGATGCCGAAATCCGCGCCCAGCCCCACGAACAGCACCGCGAAGGCGACCGAGATCAGGTTGAAGCTGCCGACCATCAGCAGCCCGAGCGCTGCCGTCACCGCGAAGCCGGCACCGAGGCTGAGAGCGACGGCCAGGATGATGCGCCCCGAACGCAGCGCCAGCCACAGGATCACCAGCACCGCCAGCGCCGTGCCGAGCAGGGTCCACTTGCTTTCGCGCTGCAGGGTGGAGAACTGCTGGTCGTTGATCGGCACGGTGCCGGTCAGCCGCAGGGTGGCGCCGAAGCGGCCGGCGATGTCGGTGCGCGCCGCCGCCTGGCTGATCGCCGCGGTCGCCGCGTGGCCCGGCTGCAGCGAGTGGGTGTCCAGCACCGGGTCGATCTGAATAAAGCCGCGGCGGCTGTCGGCAGGCTCCGGGCCGCCCATCAGGGTGCGCCAGGAGAAGCTCGCGAACCGGCCGGCGAACACCTCGTCCAGCGTGTCGGACAGCGCCTGCATCGGTTTGATCAAGCCCTCCGGCTTCGCCTGGCCGCCCGCCACCGCCCGCTCGCCGAAGATCAGCGCGCCGGCCGCACCGCGCAGGGTGGGATCGGCGGCCAGCTCCGCGAACAGCGGCTGCGCGCCGCCGAGCTGCCGCGCCGTCTGCGCCACCTGGGCCGGGCTGCGGAACAGCAGCGCCTCGCGGCGCAGGAACAGGTCGTCCTGCGCCCGGTGCACCGAATGGAACCGGTCGTGCTGCGTTGACAGCGCCGCCATCAGCGTCTCGGTGGCGAGATCGGTCAGCTCCGCGGTCGGCGCCTCCACCACCGCCAGGATCGCGCGTGGCGGGAACGCGCTCTCGTAGGCGATCTGCGTGCGGCGCCAGGGCAGGCTGTCCGGCATGATCCGCATGGTGTCGGTATTCACCGTCCAGTGCGTCGCCGCATACGCGCCCGCGGCCAGGGTGACGACCAGGGCCAGCACGATCACGGCCCAGGGCCGCCGGACCGAGGCCCCCACCACGCGCGCGATCGTCGACTTGAGCATGCGCGGTCCAACCTTCGCGGCCGTGAGGGTGCAGGTCCAGCCGTGTCCGGTCCGGCCACACCTGTAAGGCGCGGCGGCGGTTCCGGTTCGATCCCGTCCCGATCCGGATAGCAGCGGCTCGCGGCGGCCTCGCCGCCCCTGCCCGGACGTGCTTCAACCGGCGCGATGGAGGGTCTCCCATGGCACGCGACGCGACCACCACCGCCCTGATCGTCGGCGCAGGCAGCGGCCTGAGCGCAGCCCTTGCCCGAAAGCTGTCCGCAACCGGATCCAGGGTGGCGCTGGCGGCGCGGAACACGGCCAAGCTGTCCGGCCTCCTGGCGGAAACCGGCGCACAGGGCTTCAGCTGCGACGCCGCCGAGCCGGCCGAGGTGGCGAAGCTGTTCGACGCCGTGTGCGCCCGGCTCGGCATCCCGGACATCGTGGTCTACAACCCGAGCGCCCGCGCCCGCGGCCCGATCGCGACGCTGGATCCCGCCGAGGTGGCGCGCGGACTCGCGGTCACCGCGTTCGGCGGCTTCCTGGTCGGGCAGCAGGCGGCCAAGGCGATGCTGCCGCGCGGCTCCGGCACGATCGTGTTCACCGGCGCGTCGGCCAGTATCAAGGGGTATGCCGGCTCCGCCTCCTTTGCCATGGGCAAGTTCGCGCTGCGCGGGCTGGCGCAGAGCATGGCGCGCGAGCTGGGCCCGCAGGGCATCCACGTCGCGCACGTGCTGGTCGACGGCGGCATACGCAGCCCCGCCAACCCCGACCCGGAGGGCGAGCCGGACAGCCGGCTCGACCCCGACGCCATCGCAGACGCGTACCTGCACCTCCTCCGCCAGCCGCGCAG
>CAXTOD010000393.1:0-2648 GCA_964245705.1 uncultured Acetobacteraceae bacterium | reverse complement strand
CCAGGGTGTCGCACAGCTGCATCGCTTCCTCCCGCCGGTGCGTCACGTAGAGGATCGGCAGGCCGGCCCGGGCGCGCAGACGCAGGAGGAACGGCAGGATCTCGGCCCGCCTCGCGTCGTCGAGCCCGGATAGCGGCTCGTCCATCGCCAGCAGCGCCGGCCGCGACAGCAGGGCGCGCCCGATCGCCACCCGCTGCCGCTCGCCGCCCGACAGGGCGCGGGGGCGGCGGCGGAGCAGCGTTTCGAGGCCCAGCAGCGCCACCACCTCGTCGAAACCGGGCTCGTCGAAGCCGGGCTCGTCGAAGCCGGGTCCCGCCGCCGAGGCCGGCGCCCGCTTGGCGCCGTAGCGCAGGTTCCCGAGCACAGACAGGTGCGGGAACAGCCGGCTGTCCTGGAACACGGTGCCGATGCGACGCCTGTCCGGCCGCAGCCAGGTGCCGGGCCCGGACAGCACCCGGTCGCCCAGGCGGATCTCGCTCCAGTCCGGCCGGAAGAAGCCGCACAGGGCCGCCACCAGCGTGCTCTTGCCGGCGCCGGACGGCCCGAACAGCCCGACGATGCCCGGCAGCGGCGCCTGGAGGACCAGGTCCAGCGCCTGCCCGGTCGCGAACCGGTGCCGCAGCCGGACGTGCAGCGTCACCGTTGCCGCAGCCGGCGCAGCAGCAGCTCGGACAACAGCAGCCCCGCCAGCGCCAGCACGATCGACACCGTGGCCAGCCGCCCGGCCGTCGCCTCGCCGCCCGGCACCTGCAGCGCGCCGTAGATGGCCAGCGGCAGGGTCTGGGTGCGCCCCGGGATGCTGCCGGCAAAGGTGATCACCGCGCCGAACTCGCCGAGGCTGGCGGCGTAGCCGACCGCCAGGGCGGCCAGGATGCCGGGGGCCGCCAGCGGCAGGGTCACGGTGGCGAAGCGGTCCAGTGGGCCGGCGCCGAGCCCGGCGGCGGCGTCCTGCAGCCCGGGGTCGATCGCTTCCAGCGACAGCCGGATCGTGCGCACCATCAGCGGCAGCACCATCACGCCGGTCGCCAGCGCCGCCCCCGCGCTGGTGAACACCAGCCGCGCCCGGAACAGGTGCCACAGCACGGTGCCGGCGGGCCCGTTCAGCCCGAACAGAAGCAGAAGCAGCCATCCGGTGACCACCGGCGGCAGCACCATCGGCAGGTGCACCAGCGCGTCCAGCAGCGGCCGTCCCGGCAGCACCGGGCGCGAAAGCAGGGCAGCCAGCAGAAGCGCCACCGGCAGCGCCCCCCCGACCGCCATCAGCGCCACGCGCAGGGTAAGCCGGACCGCCTCCCATTGGTCCGGGTCGAGCAGGGGACCTGGCATCAGGGCCGGGTCTGGAACCCGGCGTCGCGGAACACCGCGGCGGCGGGGACCGCGTGCAGGAAGCGCAGGAACGACGCCGCCTCGGGGGCCGCCGTCAGCGCCGCCGCCGGATACAGGATCGGCGGGTGGCTCCCTTCCGGAAAGGTCCCGGCCACCTCCAGCCCCGGCGCCGCCCGGACGTCGCTGCCATACACGATCCCGGCCCGGACCTCGCCGCGCTCCACCAGGAGCAGCGCCGCCCGGACGTTCTCCGCCGGGGCCAGCCGGCCGGCCACGGACGCCCACAGCCCGAGCCTGGTCAGCGCCGCCTGCGCGTAGATCCCGGCCGGCACCGAACGGGGGTCGCCGACCGCGAGCCGGCCGCCCGGCCCGAGCAGCCCGGCGAGGTCGAGCTGCGGCCCGATCGACACCGGGGGCTGCCCCCGCTTCTCCACCAGCACCAGGGTGTTGCCGAGCAGGTCGGCGCGCGTGCCGGGCTGCACCAGGCCGCGGGCCGCCACCCAGTCCATCCACTTCTCGTCCGCGGACACGAACAGGTCGGCCGGTGCGCCCTGCGCCGCCTGCCGCGCCAGCACGGCACTGGAGGCGAAGGACAGGGACGGCATCGGATGCCCCTGCGCCGCCCACAGACGCGCGACCTTTCCCATCGCGTCGGTCAGGCTGGCGGCGGCGAACACCGTGACCGGCCGCTCCGCGGCACGAACCCGGCCGGCAAGCGCCGGCATCAGCGCCAGGGCCAGCCCCAGGGCGAGCGCCAACGCGCCCGCCATCCCGCGCCCGCGCCTGCCTGCCGCCATGTCCGGTTTCCCTGCCGCCCGCTTCAACCCTAGATCGGACCGGGTCCCGCGACCAACTCCCGGAACGACCGCACCGGGGAACCGTCCATGACCCAGCCGAGCCCGTCCGCCATCATCGTCGCCGACATCCTGGACCGCTTGCGGGCGCGCTGCCCGCTGGTGCACAGCATCACCAACCTGGTGGTCACCAACAGCACCGCCAACGCCCTGCTGGCGGTCGGCGCCTCGCCCGCCATGGTCGAGTCGGCGGAGGAGGCGGGACCGTTCGCCCGGATCGCGGACGCCCTGGTGATCAACCTCGGCACCATGACCCCCGACCGCGCCCGCGGCATGCACGCCGCCGCGGCGGCGGCCCGCGACGCCGGCACGCCGTGGATCCTCGATCCGGTCGGGGTGGGCGCGCTGGAGTACCGGTCGGCCGTCGCCGTGGCGCTGCTGGCGCACCGGCCGCAGGCGATCCGCGGCAACGCGTCGGAGATCCTGGCCCTCGACGCCCTGTCCGCCGGCGAGGCGGCGGTCGCCGGA
>CAXTOD010000392.1:1841-2658 GCA_964245705.1 uncultured Acetobacteraceae bacterium | reverse complement strand
GCGCGGCGCCCAGCAGCGCCAGCAGGCAGAACCAGCCCAGGCTCGCCTGTCCCAGCGGCAGCACGATGAACGCGGCCAGCAGCGGCCCGAACGAGGTGCCGAGGTTGCCGCCAACCTGGAACAGCGACTGCGCGAAGCCGTGCCGCCCGCCCGAGGACAGCCGCGCGATCCGCGACGACTCGGGATGGAAGATCGACGAGCCCACGCCGAGCAGCGCCGCCCCCATCAGCAGGTGCGGGTAGCTGTGCGCGACCGACAGGGCGAGCAGCCCGGACAGGGTGAACAGCATGCCGACCGACAGCGACCAGGGCAGCTTGCGCCGGTCGGTGTATTGCCCGATCAGCGGCTGCAGCAGCGAGCCGGTCGCCTGGAAGGTGAAGGTCAACAGGCCGATCTGCCCGAACGACAGGCTGAAGCTGCGCTTGAGCAGCGGATAGATCGCCGGCAGCAGCGCCTGCATCGAGTCGTTGAGCAGGTGGCACAGGGTGATGATCAGCAGCACCGCGAAGGCGGCGCGCGCGGCCGGATCGACGGAAGCGGGACGGTCGGCGACGATGCTGCGGTTCATGCCCTGGTCGTCCCGCTCCTGTGCGCGCCGAATGGTGCAGCACGGCACGCGCGGCCGGAACAACCCGACGCGCATGGCAGGCACGTCATGACGCGCCGGATGCCCTCGGGATCCCCGCCGGAACGATCGGACCGGCGGGGGCCGCCGTCAGGCTGCCGCGATCAGCTGCTCGATGTGCGAGCGGGTGTCCGCCACCAGGTTGGTGATCTCGCCGGTCGAGCTGGCGGAGCGCTGCGCCAGCGTCTTCAC
>CAXTOD010000392.1:0-1831 GCA_964245705.1 uncultured Acetobacteraceae bacterium | reverse complement strand
TTCACCTCCGAAGCCACCACCGCGAAGCCCTTGCCCGCGTCGCCCGCCCGCGCCGCCTCGATGGTCGCGTTCAGCGCCAGCAGGTTGGTCTGGCCGGAGATGCCGGAGATGTCGGCCGCGACCCGGCTGATGCGGTCGAGCATGCCGCTCATCACCCGCTCGGTCCGCCGCACCGCGGTGCGGCGGACCGACATGTCGACCGCATAAAGGACGGTACGCCGCAGGGTGCCGTCCACGTCCCGGAGCGGCTGCACGGTTCCGGCCAGGAACAGGACCTGCCCGTTGCCGTGCCGCAGCTCGAGGTCCCGGCTGACGGACTGGCCCGCGGCCAACGCGCTGCGGTCGGCGTCGGAGAACACCGAGCCGTGCGACAGCTCGGGCCTGCCCGCCGCCTCCGCAGCCGACGTGCCCAGCAGCCGCAGCGCCAGCTCGTTGAGCCGCGCCACGCGCCCCTGCGCGTCCCACTCGATCACCACGTTGGAGCGCTCGATCGCGTCCAGCCTGGCGGACGCCTCGACCGCGCGCTGCTTGCTGTCGCTGATGTTCGCCTGCACCGACACGTACCGCTCCAGCGTCCCGTCGCTGCCGAACACCGGGTTGATGGACAGCGAAACCCAGTACGGCTGGCCGGCCTTGCTGTAGTTGAGGATCTCCTCGTAGAAAGCCTCGCGGCGGCGCAGGTGCTCGCCGATCCGCCGCACGGTGTTCGCGTCGGTGTGGGGCCCCTGCAGCAGCGCGCCGGGCTTGCGCCCGATCGCCTCCTCGGCGGTGAAGCCCGTCAGCCGGGTGAAGCCGGGGTTGACGTATTCGATCCGCCCCTGCGCGTCGGCGATGATGACGCTGTTGTCCGTCTCGTTGGCGACCAGGGACAGCGTGGCGAAGCCGCGGCGGCGCTGCATGTCAGCAGTGATGTCGGTGGCGAACTTCACCACCTTGATCGGCCGGCCCTTCGGGTCCAGCACCGGGTTGTAGCTGGCCTGGATCCAGACCTCGCGCCCGTCCTTGGCCACCCGGCGGAACTCGCCCGCCTGGAACTCGCCGCGCCGCAGCGACTCCCAGAAGGCGCGGTAGGCGGGGGAGTCGCGCTCCTCGGGAGCCACGAACATGGCGTGCTTCTGTCCGCGCACCTCGTCAAGCGGGTAGCCGAGCGCGGACAGGAAGTTGGCGTTGGCGGTCAGGATGGTGCTGTCGAGGGCGAACTCGATCACCGCCTGCACCCGGTTGATGGCGGTGATCTGGCCCTCGTGGTCGGCCGAGCGCTGCTTGGCCTGCGTGATGTCGGTGGCGAACTTCACCACCTTGCAGGGGCGGCCGGCGGCGTCCAGCACCGGGTTGTAGCTGGCCTGGATCCAGACCTCGCGCCCGTCCTTGGCCACCCGGCGGAACTCGCCCGCCTGGAACTCGCCGCGCCGCAGCGACTCCCAGAAGGCGCGGTAGGCGGGGGAGTCGCGCTCCTCGGGAGCCACGAACATGGCGTGCTTCTGTCCGCGCACCTCGTCAAGCGGGTAGCCGAGCGCGGACAGGAAGTTGGCGTTGGCGGTCAGGATGGTGCTGTCGAGGGCGAACTCGATCACCGCCTGCACCCGGTTGACGGCGGCCATCTGGCTCTGGTGGTCGGCCGAGCGGTGCCTGGCCTCGGTGACGTCGGAGGCGAACTTCACCACCCTGCTGATCCGGCCGCCGATGCCCTTGATCGGCGTGTAGGTCGCCTGCAGCCAGACCTCGCGCCCGCCCTTGGCCACCCGGCGGAACTCGCCTGCCTGGAACTCGCCGCGGCGCAGCGACTCCCAGAAGGCGCGGTAGGCAGGTGCCTGGCGGTCTTCCGGCGGCA
>CAXTOD010000391.1:0-2674 GCA_964245705.1 uncultured Acetobacteraceae bacterium | reverse complement strand
GCGGTGATCCTGCGCGGCGGGTCGGACAGCCTGCACAGCGCGCGCGCGATCCACGATGCGATGCTGCAGGGGTTGGACGAGGCCGGCCTGCCGCGGGCGTGCGTGCAGGTGGCGCCGGACGCGGACCGGGCGCACGTCGCCGCCATGCTGGGAGCGGCCGGCCTGATCGACCTCATCATCCCGCGCGGCGGCCGCTCCCTGGTGCAGCGGGTGCAGCGCGAGGCGCGGGTGCCGGTGCTGGCCCATGCGGAAGGGCTCTGCCACACCTATGTCCACCGCTCCGCCGACCCGCAGATGGCGCGGCGGCTGGTCGCCAATGCCAAGATGCGGCGCACCGGCATCTGCGGCGCCACCGAAACGCTGCTGATCGACGCCGAGCTGGCGCCCAGCCTGCTGCCGGCGATCCTGGACGACCTGCGGGCGCTGGGGTGCGACTTCCGGGCCGACGCGGCGGCACGCGCAATCGTGTCCGAGCTGCCGCCGGCGGGGCCGGATGACTTCGACATCGAGTGGCTGGACGCGGTGCTGTCCGTGGCGGTGGTGCCGGATCTTCCTACGGCGCTGGCGCACATCGCCCGGCACGGCAGCGGCCACACCGAGGCGATCATCGCCGCGGACGAGGCGGCGGCGGCGGCGTTCCTGTCCGGCACCGACAGCGCGGTGGTGATGTGGAACACGTCCACGCAGTTCTGCGACGGGGCCGAGTTCGGGTTCGGGGCCGAGATCGGCATCAGCACCGGACGGATCCACGCGCGCGGGCCGGTCGGGCTCGAGCAGCTTACCAGCTTCCGCTACGAGGTGATCGGCACCGGCCAAGCCAGGCCGTGACCGCGAAGCCCTTGTCCGTTCGCGGCTCGCTCCCGGCATGGGGTGACAGGCGGCTGCTGCGTGTCGGGCTGCTCGGCGGCTCGTTCAACCCGGCCCATGCCGGCCACCGGCAGGTGGCGCGCCTGGCGCTGGCCCGGCTTCGGCTCGACCAAGTCTGGCTGCTGGTCTCGCCCGGCAACCCGCTGAAGCCACGGGCCGGAATGGCGCCGCTGGCCGACCGCCTCGACAGCGCGCGCGCGATCGCCGACGGGCGCCGGATCATCGCCACCGACATCGAGCGCCATCTGCATACACGCTACACCCTCGACACCCTGCTGCTGCTGCGACGGCTGTTTCCCCGCGTCCGCTTCGTCTGGCTGATGGGAGCGGACGGCCTGGCCGAGCTGCCCCGCTGGCGGCGCTGGCGCGACATCGTGCGCACGGTGCCGATCGCGGTGCTGCCGCGCCCGGGCTACAACCACCAGGCGCTTGCCGGAGCCGCCGCACGGCGCCTGGCGCATGCGCGCCGTCCCGGCGAGGCGGCGGCGGTGCTGGCCGGCAGCGCCGCACCGGCCTGGGTGTTCCTGCCCGCGCCGCAAACGGATATTTCCGCCACCGCGTTGCGCTCGTCGTCACGCAGGACTTGGCCGGAGAGCGGGAGCAGCCGATAAGCTGCCTGTCCGGGTGCGACACGGTGGAACAGGGTGGTTCCGCGTCCGCGCCGGCACGGGGAGTGCGGACCATCGCCAGGAAGCCAATCGCCGAGTCGGGCAAGACCGGTCGTGCCACCGGCACGGACACGAAGCGCCGGGCGCCCCATCCGGTCGCCTCGCTCGCCGAGGCGGCCAAGGCGCCCGGCACGCCGCGCAAGAAGGCTGCGGTGGCCGGGCCGCAGGGCGCCGCCGCCCGTCGCGCGCGCAAGACGGAGCGGGTGGCGCTGGAGCCGGACGTGCTGGACCGGTATCTCGGGCTGATCACCGAAAGCCTTGCCGACGATAAGGGCGAGGACATCGTCGTGCTCGACCTGGTCGGGCGCTCCTCGTTCGCCGACCGCATGGTGATCGCGACCGGCCTCGCCGACCGCCAGATCACCGCCATGGCGACCCACATCGAGACCAGGCTGGGGGAAGCCGGGCTGAAGCGGATCCGGATCGAGGGCGCGGGCGGGTCGGACTGGGTGCTGATCGACGCCGGCGACATCGTGGTGCACCTGTTCAAGCCGGACGCGCGCGCGCTCTACGCGCTGGAGCGGATGTGGGGTGCCGAGCTCGACGAGCCGACACCGATCGCCGGAATGGGCGGCCCGGCCTAGACCGAGCGAACCGCCCGCGCATGCGGTCCTCCGGCCGATGCGGCTGATCGCGGTCGGGCGCCTCAAGAACGGGCCCGAGCGCGCCCTGC
Source organism: uncultured Acetobacteraceae bacterium (assembly GCA_964245705.1). Lineage (GTDB taxonomy): Bacteria > Pseudomonadota > Alphaproteobacteria > Acetobacterales > Acetobacteraceae > Lichenicola. The sequence continues at coordinate 466 of CAXTOD010000391.1, read as the reverse complement.
TGGAGCGCTACGTGCAGCGCATCATGCCGCGGCTGGAGCTTGTCGAGGTGCCGGACGCGCGCGGTGCGCCGGTCGAGGCAAAGCGTCGCGAGGCGCAATCACTGCTTGGCTGCCTGCCGCCCCACGCCCTGGCGGTGGCGCTGGACGAAGGTGGCGAGCACCTCGACAGCAGGAGTTTCTCTGCCCGCCTGGACGGCTGGCTCGGCAGCGGCCGGCCGCTCTGCTTCCTGGTTGGTGGCACGGACGGGCTGGACGCGTCCGTGCTGGCCCGGGCGCACGCGTCGCTGTCGCTGGGCGCAATGACGTGGCCGCACATGCTGGTGCGCGGGCTGCTGGCCGAGCAGCTCTACCGCGCCCGCGCCATCAGCACCGGCCATCCGTATCATCGTGCCGGCCGTCCCTGAACGACGCCATCACCGCTAGCCGGGCCGGTGCTCGTCCGGCCGGCCGCGGTTGCCGTCATGCC
>CAXTOD010000390.1:2036-2682 GCA_964245705.1 uncultured Acetobacteraceae bacterium | reverse complement strand
GCTGCAGGCGATCGTGTCCGGAGGCGCGCGGCTGGACCCGGAGCTGTCCGGCTTCTTCCTGGCGCTGGGGGTGCCGCTGCTGCAGGGCTACGGGCAGACCGAGGCGGGGCCGGTGGTCAGCGTGAACCTGCCCTGGGACAACGACCGGCGCAGCGTCGGCCGGCCGCTGCCGGGCGTGGAGGCGCGGATCGCCGCCAGCGGCGAGCTGCTGCTGCGCGGCGAGCTGGTGATGGACGGCTACTGGAACGACGCCGGGACAGTGCCGGCGATCCGCCCCGATCCCGACGCCGACCCGCACGGGGGGGCGTGGCTGCACACCGGCGACGTGGCGCGGATCGAGAACGGGCGGATCGTGATCCAGGACCGGCTGCGCGACTTCATCAAGCTGCTGAGCGGCGAGATGGTCAGCCCGGCCAAGCTGGAAGCGCTGCTGATGGGCGAGGCCGAGATCGCCCAGGCGGTGGTGGCCGGCGAAGGGCGGCACCACGTGGTGGCGCTGCTGGTGCCGGCGGAGGGCGCCGACCCGGCGGCGGCGGTGCGGCGGGTGAACGCGAAGCTGGCCCGGCCGGAGCAGATCCGGCGCTGGCGCACCATGCCCGCCGCCACGGTCGAGAACGGGCTGCTGACTGCGACCATGAAGCTGCGC
>CAXTOD010000390.1:0-1987 GCA_964245705.1 uncultured Acetobacteraceae bacterium | reverse complement strand
GGCATGGTGCGCCAGCGCCTCGTGCTGCAGCGCCACGCGGACGAGGTCGACGCGCTGTACGCGCCGGACGCGCAGGCCGCCGGCCGCGGGCGGGTCGCCGCCGCCAGCTGACGACTCGGGAGCCCGATCTGGCGTCCGGCCATCGGAGAACCTATAGTGAACGGATGACGCAGCAGATCGTCATCACCGAGAAGACCAGCCAGGCGAAGGACGTCCGCGCCGCGGTCGGCGGCCGCTACGGCGCGATCCTGCCGGCGGAAGGCCACCTGTTCGACCTGGTCGAGCCGGAACAGGTGGAGCCGGCCTGGAAGCGGTGGTCGGCGGTGCTGCTTCGGCCGGACGGGCTGTACGGCACCAGGCCGGCCGCCGGCGGCAACAAGGCGGCGAAGCTCCGGGCGATCCGGGACGCGCTGCGGACTGCGACGCGGGTCTGGCTCGCCACCGATTGCGACCGCGAAGGGCAGCTGATCGGCCAGGAGATCCTGGAGCATTGCGGCTACCGCGGCGAGGTGCAGCGGGTGATGTTCACCGCGCAGGACCCGCAGACGATCCGCGACGCGTTCGCCGCCGCGCGGCCGAACCGGGACTACCTGCCGCTCTACCAGGCGGCGGTGGCCAGGCGGCAGGCGGACCAGATCTACAACCTGTCGCTGACCCGCACCGCGACCGTCACCCTGTCGCGCGGGCGCGGCGGCGTGATCGGGGTCGGCCGGGTGAAGACGCCGACGCTGGCGATCGTGTGCCGGCGGGAGGGGGAGATCCGCGACTTCGTGGTGCAGCCGTATTTCGAGGTGGTGGCGACCGCGGGCGTCGCGGCCGGGCGGTTCCGGATGCGCTTCGCGCCGAAGCAGCGGATCAGCGATCGTGCCGCGGCCGAGGCGGTGGCAAGGCTGGCGGAGGGGGATGCCGGGCCGCTGGCGGTGACCGTGGAGGAGAAGCGGCAGGCGCCGCCGCGGCTGCACGACCTGCCGTCGCTGCAGAAGCTGTGCGCGTCGCGGTTCGGCTGGTCGGCGGCGCACACGCTGGAGGTGGCGCAGGAGCTGTACGACGGGTCGGGCAAGAAGGTCATCACCTATCCGCGCGCGGAAACCCGCTGCCTGCCGGAAGCCCTGGTCGGGGACGTGCCGCACGTGGTCGCGGGCCTGCGCGCCGGGCAGGGCTTCGCGGCGATCCCGGTGCCCGACCCGCCGGTGATCCGGCGCGGCGCGGCCGGGACCTTCAGCGACAAGGGGCTGCTGGGTGCGAGCCACCACGCGGTGATCCCGAACCGCAACACGGTCGACACCCTGCGCGCGGTCTGGCCGCGGCTGAGCGCCGACGAGCGGCGGCTGTTCGACGTGATCGCCCGCTCCTACCTGGCGGCGATGATGCCGGACTTCCGCTACCGGCAGACCACGGCGACGCGGGACGTGGCCGGGCATGCGTTCCGCGCCGTCGGCCGGCAGCCGGTCGAGCCCGGCTGGCGGGCCGCATTCCCGGACTGGCAGCCGGCGGAGGAAACGGGCGAGGACGCCCAGCTGCTGCCGGCGCTGCGCCATGGCGAGGCCGCCCGGCTGTCGGACGCGGCGGTCGAGAACAAGGAAACCCGGCCGCCGCCGCGCTACAACGAGGGCACGCTGATCGACGCGATGCAGAACGCCTGGCGCTTCGTGCCGGACGAGGCGCTGCAGGCCAGGCTGAAGCAGGCCAAGGGCCTCGGCACGCCGGCGACCCGGGCCGAGATCATACGCGGGCTCAAGGCGCAGGACCTGCTGGCGGCGGAGGGCAAGCTGATCGTGCCGACCGAGCGGGGGCTGCTGCTGCACGCGGTGCTGCGCGATGCCGACCCGGCGCTGGTCGATCCGGGGGTCACCGCGCAGCTGGAACGGCTGCTGGACGGGGTGCTGGTCGGGGAAACCGCGATGATGGGGGCGATCGACGCGGTGTGCTCCGAGGCCGAGCGGATCATCGGCCGGCTTGCCGCGCGCGGTGCCGCAAGCCTTCCCGA
>CAXTOD010000389.1:0-2687 GCA_964245705.1 uncultured Acetobacteraceae bacterium | reverse complement strand
CGTCTCCTCCGGAGGTGGTGGAGCGGCAGGTTGGCACGGATGCGCACGCGGCGCATCCGTGCCGGACCGGCCGGGCCGGCGTCGGGTGATCAGCGCATCACCATCCACATGCCGCCGGCGAAGAACACCGACACCGCCAGGGCGGCAAAGCTGGACACGATCGAGCCGACGCCGCGGGTGGGCAGCGTCGGGGTCTTGGTAGGGGTCGACATGGGGAGAAGGTCCAAAGGCAGTGCGGGACGGACACACCGTCCCGACGGGGACCGGACATCTAGTGTCGCCCAGGAGCCGGGTCGACACCTGCGTCTGCATATCTTCTGTGCAGCCGGTGATTAACAAGGTGGCAACTTTGTCTGGGGTGTGGCTTGGGACGGCGCAGGCAACCGGACCGGCTGCCGGACGTATTGGCAGCGCCGCGAGGCGGGGCCCCCTGCCCCGGCGACTGCCGGCAGAACAGGACGCCGATCATGAGAACCCCCATCGCCGCCAGCCGCCTCCTCCTCGTGCTGACCGCCGGCGCCGCGCTGGCCCCCGGGATCGCGCTGGCCCAGGTGCCGCCCCGCACCCGGGGCGTGATCACGGCGGTGAACGGCGACAGCGTGACGCTGCGTAGCCATGCCGGCACCGTGACGCTGAAGACCACCGCCGACACCGGCTATGTCGGCGCCACCAAGGCGTACCTGTCGGCGGTGCAGAGCGGGCGGTTCATCGGCACCGCCGCGGTGCCGCAGCCGGGCGGCACGCTGAAGGCGCTGGAGGTTACGGTGTTCCCCGAGAGCATGCGCGGGGCCGGCGAGGGCAACTACGGCTGGGACCTGGGCAAGAACTCGTCCATGACCAACGGCACCATCGGCTCAGTGGTCGGCACCAGCGGGCGCACCATGACGGTGGACTACAAGGGCGGGCAGAAGAAGCTGCTGGTGCCGGACGACGTGCCGGTGGTGGACCTGGAGCCGGGCTCGAAGGCGCTGCTGAAGCCGGGCGCGCACGTGGTCGCGTTCGGGCCGAAGGGCGCGGACGGCTCGGTCGACGCCAAGCGCATCATCGTTGGGGAGGACGGGACGGTGCCGCCGATGTAGTCTCCCCATATGAAGACCGGCCACGCGCGACGGTGCGCGTTCGGCCGGTCCGGGAGTTCTGCATCATGTCCGACGTGACGGCTGGTCCGACGGGGGCTGGTCCGGCGGGGACCAGGCGGGTCGTCATCATCCACCCGCTGGTGGTCCGCCTGACGCACTGGGTGAACGCGGTCGCGCTGGCGATCATGGTGTCGAGCGGGTGGCAGATCTACAACGCCTCGCCGCTGCTGCCGTTCGAGTTCCCGGCCTGGGCCACGCTGGGCGGCTGGCTCGGCGCCGGGATCGCCTGGCACCTGGCGGCGATGTGGCTGCTGGTGGGCAACGCGCTGGTGTATTTCGCCTACGGGCTCGGGGGGCGGCACTTCATGCGCTCCTTCCTGCCGCTGACGCCGCGGGTCGTGTGGCGCGACCTGCGCGAGGCGCTGACGCTGCGGCTGAAGCACAAGCTCGGCACCTACAACGCGGTGCAGCGGCTGCTTTACGTCGTCGTGCTGCTGCTGGGCGTGGCGGCGCTGGTGTCGGGGCTGGCGTTGTGGAAGCCGGTGCAGCTGCAGCTCATCGACGACCTGCTCGGCGGTTATCCGACCGCGCGGTGGATCCATTTCGGCGCCATGAGCGGGATCGTGGGCTTCGTGGTGGTGCACCTCCTGCTGGTGGCCGTGGTGCCGAAGACGCTGCCGGCGATGATCACCGGGCGTGCCGCGACCGCGGTCGAGCCGCAGGAGCTTCGGCCGTGAGCAGGCGCACCCCGGAGGACCGCGCCGAGCGGCGCGCGCTGGCGGAAGCGCTGCAGCCGCGGCTGGAGCGGGTCGGGCGCCGGATGCTGCTGCGGCAGGGGCTGTCGCTCGGGGCGCTAACCATGCTGTCGGGCTGCAACCTGGCCGACGGTGACGCGGTGGACCGGGTGCTGCTGGCGATGTCGCGCTTCAACGACCGGGTGCAGGCGATGCTGTTCAGCCGGACCACGCTGGCGCCGACCTATGCCGCCAGCCGGATCACCCGGCCGTTCCCGTTCAACGCGTTCTATCCGGTGGACAACGCGCCGGACCTGGACGAGGACGACTGGAAGCTCGAGGTGTCCGGGCTGGTGTCGGACAAGTCTCCCTGGACGGTGAAGCGGCTGCGGGCACTTCCGCAGCAGGGGCAGATCACCCGGCTGATCTGCGTGGAAGGGTGGAGCGCCATCGGGCAATGGAGCGGGGTGCCGTTCAGCCGGTTTCTCCACGAGGTGGGCGCCGACACCACCGCGCGCTATGTCGGCTTCAAGTGCGCCGACCGGTACTATTCCTCCATCGACATGCAGACGGCGCTGCATCCACAGACCATCATGGCGCTCGACTTCGAGAACAAGCCGCTGCCGACCGAGTTCGGCTACCCGATGCGGCTGCGCATCCCGACCAAGCTCGGCTTCAAGAACCCGAAATTCATCGCCGCGGTGTTTGTCACCAACACCTATCCGGGCGGCTACTGGGAAGACCAGGGCTACAACTGGTTCAGCGGCAGCTGAGCTCACGGGCCGAGGCGGATCTCGGCGACGGCGCGGCCGGCGAGCAGGTCCCAGACCAGCACCCGGTCCGGGCCGCCGCCGGTCAGCGCGATCGCCAGCAC
>CAXTOD010000388.1:0-2697 GCA_964245705.1 uncultured Acetobacteraceae bacterium | reverse complement strand
AGCGCCGCCAACATATCCCTTCCATCCAGATTTACATGTCAAAGGAACAGGCCGCAGCGACAGGACCGCGTCGGCGAGGCGGGTTCTAGGCGCCTGCCACGCCCGTGTCAACGCGATGACAACGGCAGCCTGCTTGGGGTAGGACGACGCAGGACCACGCTTTCCTCACCCTTCCGGCCCGTCGTCCTCGAGGAGGGCAGGTCGTCGAGCAGCCATACTGTCATCGCATGGCTGCTCGATGTCCTCATGCCGCTTCGCTGAGCCGCCCGCTCAACACTAGCCCGCTTCCACCGGCAGTGACATGCAGGTCGTCCCCGTCGTGCAGCGTTCCCTCCAGGATCAGGCTCGCCAAGGGGTTCTGCAGGCTACGCTGGATCACCCGCTTCAACGGCCTTGCACCGTAGATCGGATCGTAACCCTCGGCCGCAAGCCAATCATAGGCAGCCTGATCAAGGTGCAGCCCGATCTTGCGGTCGCTCAACAGGCCACGCAACCGGCCAAGCTGGATGTCCACGATCCGCGCCATGTCTGTCTTCCGCAACCGGGAGAACAGGATCACCTCGTCCAGCCGGTTCAGGAACTCGGGCCGGAAATGGTCGCGCACCACCCGCATCACCTGGGCCTGCACGAGCGCCGTCGTTTCCCCATCCGCCTGGCTTGCCAGCAGGTCCGAGCCGAGGTTGCTTGTCAGCACGATGATGGTGTTGCGGAAGTCCACCGTCCGCCCCTGCCCGTCGGTCAGGCGTCCGTCATCCAGCACCTGGAGCAGGATGTTGAAGACGTCCTCGTGCGCCTTTTCGACCTCATCGAACAGGATGACTTGGTAGGGCCGCCTGCGCACCGCTTCGGTCAGGACGCCCCCCTCGTCGTAGCCGACATAGCCGGGCGGCGCCCCGACAAGGCGGCTGACCGCGTGCTTCTCCATGAACTCGCTCATGTCGACCCGCAGCAACGCCCGCTCGTCGTCGAACAGGAACTCCGCCAGCGCCTTGGTCAACTCGGTCTTGCCGACGCCGGTCGGGCCCAGGAACAGGAACGACCCGATCGGCCGGTTCGGATCCTGCAGCCCTGCCCTGGCCCGACGGACGGCGTCGGAGACCGCCTTGAGCGCATCCTCCTGACCCACCACGCGATCGCGCAGCTTGTCTTCCATGCGCAGCAGCTTGGCCCGCTCGCCTTCCAGCATCCGGTCGACCGGCACCCCGGTCCAGCGCGACACTACCGACGCGATCGCCTCCTCCGTGACCGCCTCGTTGACCAGCTGGGCGCCATCGTCGGGCGCGGCCTGCTTGAGCGCGATCTCGCCTTCCAGGGCGGGGATCACCCCATACATGAGCTCCGACGCGCGGCCGAGATCGCCGCGACGCTGCGCCATCTCCACCTCGGACCGTGCCTGGTCCAGGCGCTCCTTCAGCTTCTGCGTCTCGTTGACCCGGTCCTTCTCGGCACGCCAGCCAGCAGACAGGGCATCCGAGCGCTCCTGGATCTCGGCAATCTCCCCCTCCAGCTTGGACAGCCGGTCCCGACTGGCCGCGTCGTCCTCGCGCCGCAGCGCTTCCCGCTCGATCTTGAGCTGCATCAGGCGGCGATCCAGCTCGTCCAGCGCTTCCGGCTTGCTGTCCACCTGCATGCGCAACCGGCTGGCGGCCTCGTCCATCAGGTCGATCGCCTTGTCCGGCAAGTAGCGGTCGGTGATGTAGCGGTTCGACAGGGTCGCGGCCGCGACCAGGGCGCCGTCGGTGATGCGGATGCCGTGGTGGAGCTCGTACTTCTCCTTGATCCCGCGCAGGATGGAGATGGTGTCCGAGACGGTGGGCTCGCCAACGAAGACCGGCTGGAACCGGCGGGCCAGCGCCTGGTCCTTCTCGATGTACTTCCGGTACTCGTCCAGGGTGGTGGCGCCGATGCAGTGCAGGGTCCCGCGCGCCAGCTCCGGCTTGAGCAGGTTCGAGGCGTCCATCGCCCCGTCCGCCCGTCCGGCTCCCACCAGGGTGTGCATCTCGTCGATGAACAGGATGATCTCGCCGGCGGCGGTCTCGATCTCCTTGAGCACCGCCTTCAGGCGCTCCTCGAACTCGCCGCGAAACTTGGCGCCGGCGACGAGCGCACCGAGGTCGAGCGCCAGCAGCCGCTTGCCCTTCAGGGCCTCGGGAACATCGCCGTTGACGATGCGCAGCGCCAGCCCCTCGACGATCGCCGTCTTGCCGACGCCGGGCTCGCCGATCAGCACCGGATTGTTCTTGGTCCGCCTGGCGATCACCTGGATCGTGCGGCGGATCTCCTCGTCCCGGCCGATGACCGGATCAAGCTTCCCCGAACGAGCCACCTCCGTGACGTCGCGGGCATACTTGTTCAGCGCGTCGAAGCTTGCCTCGGCGTTCTGGCTGTCGACCTTGCGCCCCTTCCGGATGCCGGCCACCGCCTGCTCGAGCGACTGGCGCGACACGCCGGCCTGCGCCAGCGCGCGGGCCGCCGGTTGATCGGTGCCCGACAGCGCCACGAGCAGCCGGTCCTGGGCTACAAAGGCGTCGCCGGCCTTCCTGGCGTCCTGCTGCGCCGCGTCGAGCACGCGCTCGACGAAGCGCCCCGGCGGCTCCGAGGCGAAGGAGAGCACGATCTGATGGGCGTCCCTGGCGAGTTCGAGCGCCTCCACCCCCCAGACAGCCAGCTCGCCCTTGCGACCGTAGATGAAGGTCT
>CAXTOD010000387.1:0-2704 GCA_964245705.1 uncultured Acetobacteraceae bacterium | reverse complement strand
CCGCGCCGTTGCGCTACGCCGCCGCCGTCCATCGCGACCGGCAGGCCGCCGCCCCCGCGCAGCCTGCTGAAGCCCGGGTCGGATAGAAACGCGGACGGGTCGGCGGAGCCGAGCAGCAGCGTGCAGGCGCCGAGCAGGGCGGCGGCGACCAGCACCGGGACCCGTCCGGTGCCGGTCCCGCCGGCGCTGCGGGTGAGCAGGACGGTCGACAGGGTGCCGCCGAGCGCCAACAGGAACGCGTCCCCCGACAGCATCGTCAGCACGAGCCCGGACAGGCACAGCCGCAACCGGCCGCGCTCGCGCCGGGATGGCCGGAGCGCCGCCTCGGTGAAAGTGGCCGCGACGAAGCCGAGCAGCAGGAACAACGCGGACAGCTGGTCCAGCTGGATGCCGCCGCCGCCGGCGAACCCGACCGGAACCGGCAAGGCGGCATTCTGCCCGTCGAGCACGGCGAGCAGGGACAGGGCGATGCCGAGCATGGGCAGCGACGGGGCGGGCGCCCGGCGCGCGGGCTGCGCCGCCCGGTCGAGGAAGGCAACCGTTCCGGTCGCGACGAGGGCTGCGAGCACCAGGACCAGGGCCAGGAGGATCAGAAGGCTCAGGCTGGCCTCCCGCGGCAGGCTGGAGTCGACTCGTCACGCCGGAGGCTAGCGCCGGAGCGGCAACCGGGCGAGTCCCGTCGGGACAGGCCCGACCCGTCGGCCAGCCGAGGTCAGAGCATGGCGAGCGGCACCTTCGCCCCGGGGGGCGGAAAGGCCCGATCGAGCTCCGCCAGGTCGTCGGGCTCCAGCGCCAGGGTCGCGGCGTCGGCGTTCTCGCGCAGGTGCTCGAGGTTCCCCGCCTTCGGGATGCTGATGACGTTGGGCATGCGGAGCGTCCAGGCCAGGGCGAGCTGGGCCGGCGTCACGCCGCGGCGCGAAGCGACGCGCACGAGAACCGGGTGGCGCAGCAGCCGGCCGCCCTGTCCGACCGGCGAATAGGCCATCAGCGGGATCCCCTGCCTGACCGAATAGTTCATCAGGTCGTGCTCGATGCCGCGGTGCTCGAGGTTGTAAAGCACCTGGTTGGTGGCGCAGCCGCGCGGCCGGGCGATGCCGCTGAACTCGGCCAGGTCGTCGACGTCGAAATTCGACACCCCCCATTCACGGATCAGCCCCTGCCCGCGAAGCGTTTCGAACGCCTCGATCGTTTCCGCGAGCGGGGTGCCGCCGCGCCAGTGCAGCAGGTAGATGTCGATCCGGTCGACGCCGAGGCGCTTCAAGCTGTCCCGGCAGGCCCTGGGAACCCCCGACCGCGTGGCGTGGCTCGGCAGCACCTTGGTCACCAGCGTGACGTGGTCGCGCTGCCCGGCGATCGCCTCGCCCACCAGGGTCTCGGCGGCCCCGTCGGCATACATCTCGGCGGTGTCGATCAGGGTCATGCCGAGCTCGATGCCGGCACGCAGGCTGTCGACCTCGGCGCGGCGCCGGGACCTGTCCTCGCCCATGCGCCAGGTGCCCTGCCCCAGGCTGGGCACGTGGCTTCCGTCCGGCAGCCTGACCGGACGCAACGCCGCCGCCTCGGTCACTTTCCGGCGTTCTCGGTCGTCCCGCGGTCCGAGGTCGGGCTGCCGGCGGCGTCCTCGGTGTTGGCGTGCGGAATGCCGTTGGTCATGCCGGGCCCGTTCAGGTGTGGGTCGGCGGCGGGAGCCGGGCCGGCCGGCTTGTCCTTGTCGGATCGGGTGGTCGGCGTGTCGGCCATGGTCGTCGCCTCGTATTCCGGGTGGACGAGTCGAACGCACGACGCCCCTTCATGTTGCGGGGCGGCGGTCGGCCTGCCCGGAGCGGCCTTGCCGCGACGCCGGCGTCACCCGGCGCGGATCCAGCCCTTGGGTTCCTGCCTCCAGTAGGCCAGCGCGTGGCCCCGGGCCTTCGCCTCGGTCCAGCGGGTCCGGGCGTCCGCCACCGCGTCGGCATCGGTGCCGTCGAACAGGTCGAAGACGCGCTCGAACCGGTCGGCATCGGGTGCCCGCAGCCCGTCCAGCAGGAACAGGAACGTGGCGTCGTTCGGGACCTCGACCCCGGCGGTGATCCAGACCGGCTGCAGCGACGCCTCCCCCATGCGCTTCGTGCCGTGCGGAAGCCAGACCGGCTCCGGCATCCGCCACAGCGCCGCGTCCACCGCCTCCGCCCTGGCCTCGTCCCGGCAGCGCACCACCGCCCGGTGGCCGCCCTGCAGCGTCCGGCCCAGCAGGGGCGCCAGCGCGTCCTCGGCGCCGGAACGGGTGAGGTGGTAGAAGCCGATGGCGGTCATGCGGCTGCGCGGGCTGCCGGCGACGCGGCCAGGCATCGCCGCCGGACATGATCCGGACAAGCGGACGAACTCCGGGCGGGAACCGGGTGTTGATCCCGGGTGATCGCGCAGCCGGCCCGGAAGGGCGCTGCATCAGGAGCCATTGCCACGTGTCCAGCTCACCCCGACGTTCCACCCTCCTTTCCTGCGTGCTCGCGGCCGGCCTGTCGGCCGCGGGACCAGCGTCGGCGCAGCCGGATCGACAGGCGCCGGACTCGGAGGTCACGTCCGGCCAAAGGGTGACCGGCCACACCAGCACGCACAAGAACAGCGCGGTCAACACCAGCCCGGAACAGCCCGCCCCGGCGGTGCGCCAGAAGGTGCTGCCCTACCAGCGCCTGCGCACCTTCCGCAACCAGGCGCGGGAACAGGT
>CAXTOD010000386.1:0-2705 GCA_964245705.1 uncultured Acetobacteraceae bacterium | reverse complement strand
GCGCCGACTGCGCCCGGTCGAGCGCTGCCGCGTCCACGCCGAACCAGGCCCGCGCCCCCGCCTTCACCCCCTCGAGGTTGCCGCCGAACGGGGCCAGGGTGAGCCACACCTCCAGCACCCCGTCCTTGCCCAGCCGCTCCTCGAGCTGGGTGGCCCGGAACATCTCGATCAGCTTGGAGCGCAGCGTGCGCGGCCTGGGCTCCAGCAGGCGCGCCGCCTGCATGGTCAGCGTGGAGCCGCCGGACACCACGTGCCCGGCCACCGCCCACTGCAGGGCCGCCCGCAGCAGTGCCGCCGGATCGATCCCGGCGTGGCGGCGATAGCGGCGGTCCTCGGTGGCGAGCAGCAGCGACAGGAACACCGGCGCCACCCTGTCCGGCCGGGTGTCGAGCCGCCAGATCCCGCCCGGCGCCGGCAGGTCGGCCAGGAGCCGGTCGTTCCGGTCCAGCACCTCCGTGCCCAGCGCCTGCATCCGCGACAGGTTCGGCGGGCAGCACCGGTCGAGCACGCCCAGGAGGCCGGGCAGCAGCGCCGGCAGCACCAGCAGCAGGGGCCAGCGCCGCGTCGTCGCCAGGGTCGTCACCGTCGTCGTCAGCGTCGTCGTCAACCGGGCGGCTGCACGACGATGCTGGCGCTCCCCTGCCGGGCGAACAGGCCCGGCTGGTACATGTCGGCCAGGTCGGCGCCGGGAAACCCGAAGCTGCCGACGGTGACGGCGCGCAGCCGGATTGCCAGGCGGAAGCCGGGCTGCTCCTTGCCCAGGGTCATCACCGCGACGTAGCGGTCATCCGCCGCCGGCAGCGCCCGGGTAGGGGTGAGCGTGCCGAGCCAGCCCATCCCCGGCACGGTGCCGGCGCCGAGGCGGGACACGATCTCCCAGCCTGCCGGCAGGCCCTGCAGCAGCCTGACCTGGTGGTCGCGGTCGCCGTCGTCGAGCCGTCCCTCGAACAGCAGCACGAACTCGGTGTCCCGCGCGAGGTGGTCGAGGTCGAGCGGCTTGCCGTCGAGGGTGAAGAACCGGCGGCTGACGCGCATCCCGCTTCGGCTGGTGACGCTGCCGCTGCCGACGGCACCAGCGCCGCGCCGTTCCGGCTGATCCGCACCGGCGCGGCCGCGTTGCCAACAGCGAGGGCCGCCGTGGCGAGCCACGCTTCCTGTTGCGTGTCCAGCTGGTCCGGCTTCAGGTCCGCCCCGGGCAGCCCTGCCAGCAGCGGGCGCAGCCGCTCCGGCGCCGCACCGTTCTCGCCCATCAGCACCAGCAGCGCCGCCCGGTCGCGCAGCGCGTCGCCGTAGTCGAAGGCCCAGTCGCTGCGCCTGCCCTGTCCGGCGGCGGCGAACGCGGCATCCGCGCGCGGCCGGTCGTTGCCGATCGCCAGCGCGGCACCCAGCTGCGCCCGCGACAGCGGCGTCGGCAGGTGGTCCATCTGCTCGAACAGGATACGCGCCCGGCCGATCCGGCCTTCGCCGCCAAGCGCCAGCACGTAGAGCGCGTACGCCTCCCGCGCCCGCTGCTCGGGCGTGTCGTCGTCGCTGTCCAGCAGGTCCGACTGGTAGTGCAGCGCGTCGTGCAGGGCCGCGTCCGGCACCACCGCCCCGGCGTGACGGGCGCGAAGCAGGAACTCGGTGGCATAGGCGGACAGCCACGGCTCGGCCGCGTCGCTGGCGGTCCAGAGCCCGAACCCGCCGTCGTACCGCTGCCGGTCCAGCACGAACCCGACTAGGCGCTGCAGCCGCGCGGCGCGATCCGCGTCCGCGACCGATGGCCCCGCCGGATCGAAGGCCAGCGGCAGGCCCTTGCTGGTGGCCTGTTCCAGGCAGAACAGCGGGTAGGCGTCGAGGTCGGCGAGCAGCGCGCCGACGCCGTAGCGCACCGTGCTGCCGAAGCTGGCGGACGCGGTCCAGGTGCCGGGCAGGTCGTCCGCCGCCGGCACCGGCAGGGTGGCGGCGGCGCCGGGATCGAGTGCCGTGACTGCGACCGTGGTGGTCCGCGGCCGGCGGCTGTGCAGGTCCAGCGTCGCCTCGTGGTGCGCATGTAAGTTGCCCGGCCCGTCGACGTCCAGGCGCAGCGTCGCGGGGCCGACGCCGGTCGCGCGCAGCAGCACCGTCGGGATCGCCTGCGCTCCTTGCGCCAGCGTCACCGTGCCGCTGCCGGCCCCCTCGACCGCAACCGGCCCGGTCGCACCGAGCCGCCAGCCGACCTGCCCCGCCGGCAGCTCCAGGTTCTGCAGCAGCAGTCCGATCCGCGCCGCGTCGCCCGGCGCCAGGAACCGCGGCAGCAGCGGCATCGCCACCAGCCGGTCGCGCACCAGCATGTCGGCGCTGGCCGACCCGATCCGGATGCCGTCCCAGCTCACCGCCATCAGACGCACCTGCCCGCTGAAGTCTGGCAGCCGGAGCGGCACGTCGACGTTCCCGTTGCTGTCGGCCCGCACCGGCGCCTGGAACAGCGACAGGATCACCTGCGGGATGTTCGGCTTGTCGTGGCCGCCCTCGTCGCCGCCCTGCGACAGCAGCGCCGCCTCGCCCGTGGCCGGCGCGATCAGGTGGCCCCAGTCGTCGCGCACGTCGATGCCGAGCCGGCGGCGGCCGAGGAAGTATGCCGCCGGATCGGGCGAGGCGAAGTCGGTCAGCCGCAGGATCCCCTCGTCGACCGCGGCCACGCTGGCCCAGGCGCCGGGCGCGGTGTGCAGCCGCACGTGCGCCAC
>CAXTOD010000385.1:349-2707 GCA_964245705.1 uncultured Acetobacteraceae bacterium | reverse complement strand
GCCGGGAGCTGGCAAAACCTCCCAGCTCCAACGGGCGGCGGCGGTGGCCGGCGAGCCCCAGGTGGACCGTCATGCCGGTGGCGCGGATGCTATGGCGGAACGACGCCTCGTGCAGGAAGCCGCGACGGAACCCGGCGTCGTGCGCGAACCCGGCCGACCGGTAGCGGCCGCGGTTCCGCCCCCAGCCCTCGGACCAGTTCATCCGCACCGGGCGGTACGCCACCCGGTGCACCACGACCACGCGCGGCGCGGCGGTCAGCGCGTCCAGCGTCAGCTTGCTGGCCTCGTCGTCGGTGACGACGTGCTGCGCGAAGGCGGGAGCGGCGGCGGAGCCGGCAGCGGCGGCCAGGAAACAGCCGAACAGGGTCCTGGCAGCGACGGAGCGGATGGTCACGAGGCGTCTCCCGGATCGGTTGATCACGGAACCTCGATAACCCATCCCCACCGCAATGGTAAAGCTCCAGAGGTCAGGCCGCGACGAACGCGACGCCCTTCTCCTTCAGCAGCGTCTCCAGCTCGCCCGACTGGAACATCTCGGTGACGATGTCGCAGCCCCCGACCAGCTCGCCCTTGACGTAGAGCTGCGGGATGGTCGGCCAGTTGGAGAACACCTTGATGCCCTCGCGCAGCTCGGCGTCCTCGAGCACGTTCACGGTCTGGAACGGCACCTGCATGTGCGACAGGATCTGCACCACCCGCGCCGAGAAGCCGCATTGCGGGAACATGGCGTTGCCCTTCATGAACAGCATCACCGGGTTGGCGTCGATCTCGCCCTGGATTCGCTGGAACACCGTGTCTGCCATGGCAACTGCTCCTGGAAGGATGAAGAAGATCAGGGGGCGCTGGTCTGGATCGCGAGCGCGTGCAGCGCGCCGCCCATCTGGCCGGCGAGCGCCGCATACACCAGCTGGTGCTGCTGCACCCGCGAGCGGCCGCGGAACGCCTCGCTGACCACCGAGCACGCGTAATGGTCGCCGTCGCCGGCCAGGTCCTCGATCGTCACGATTGCGTCCGGCAGCGATGCCCGGATCAGGGTCTCGATCTCAGAGGCAGCCATCGGCATGAACGCGGACTCCACGCGGCCGGCGCGATCCTAGCGGTCCATCAGCCGGGGGAAGAAGGCGTGATGGGCCTGTGTCAGCCGCTGCAGCGATATTGTGGCGCCGCTCGGCAAAGTCAAACCGTCGCCGCCGGAGCGGCCGAGCAGCCGGCCCTCGATCCCGGCGCGCCGCGCGGCCTCGACCAGCGCCGTGCCGTCCGCGACCGCCAGCAGGTAGCGCCCCTGGTCCTCGCCGAACCAGTACGCGTGCGGGCTGATGCCGGACGCCGGCACGTCCAGCCTGATCCCGGTGCCGCCCGCCATCGCCATCTCGGCGATGCCGACCAGCAGCCCGCCATCCGACAGGTCGTGGCAGGCCGATACGGCGCCGGACAGGATGCGCGCCCGCACGAAGTCGCCGGTGCGCCGCTCCTGCGGGAGGTCGAGCGGCGGTGGCGCACCCTCCTCGCGGCCGTGGATCTCGCGCAGCCACAGCGACTGGCCGAGCGCCCCCTCGGTCCGGCCCAGCAGCACCAGGTCGAGGTCGGGCCCCAGCCCCATGCCGACCGCCTGCGCCGCGTCCTCCAGCACGCCGAGGCCGCCGATCGCCGGCGTCGGCAGGATCGACACGGCGGTACCGTCCGGCGCCCTGGTCTCGTTGTAGAGCGACACGTTGCCGCTCACCACGGGGAAGTCCAGCGCGCGGCAGGCCTCGCCCATGCCGGCGATGGCGTCGGCGAACTGGCCCATCACCTCCGGCTTCTCAGGGGAGCCGAAGTTGAGGTTGTCGGTCACCGCCAGCGGCCGGGCACCCACCGCGGACAGGTTGCGCCACGCTTCCGCCACCGCCTGCGCCCCGCCCAGCCGCGCGTCGGCGGCGACGTAGCGCGGCGTGCAGTCGGTGGTCAACGCCAGGCCGATGGTGGTGTCCTCGATCCGCACCACCGCTGCGTCCGCGGCACCCGGGCGCCGCACGGTCTGGCCGCCGACGGTGCTGTCGTACTGGTCCCACACCCAGGCGCGCGAGGCGACGTCCGGGCAGCCGATCAGCGTCACCAGCGCGTCCTCGATGCCCACCGGGTCGTGCACGGAGCCAAGCGGCGGGGGCGCCGCCTTGGACGCGGTCGGGCGGCGGTACAGCGGCGCCTGGTCGGCCAGCGGCGCCAGCGGGATGTCCGCCTCGACCCGGCCGGCGTGGCGCAGCACGATCCGGCCGGTATCGGTCAGGTGGCCGATCAGCGCGAACTCCAGCTCCCACTTGTCGAAGATCGCCCGCGCCGCCTCGGTCCGGTCCGGCCGGATCACGATCAGCATCCGCT
>CAXTOD010000385.1:0-339 GCA_964245705.1 uncultured Acetobacteraceae bacterium | reverse complement strand
CGTAGGCGGTCATGCCGGTCTCGCGGCATGGCACGGCGTCGAGGTCGAGCTCGACCCCGAGGTCGCCCTTGGCGCCCATCTCCACCGCCGACGAGGTCAGGCCGGCCGCGCCCATGTCCTGGATCGCCACGATGGCGTCGGTCGCCATCAGCTCCAGGCAGGCCTCGATCAGCAGCTTCTCCACGAACGGGTCGCCGACCTGCACCGTCGGGCGCTTGGCTTGCGCGTCGGCGTCGAACTCGGCCGAGGCCATGGTGGCGCCGTGGATGCCGTCGCGCCCGGTGCGGGAGCCGACATACACCACCGGGTTGCCCACCCCCGCCGCCGCGGAAAGGAAGA
>CAXTOD010000384.1:0-2710 GCA_964245705.1 uncultured Acetobacteraceae bacterium | reverse complement strand
CACAACCCTCGATTGAGGTGTAAATTTTGGGCAGGCCTAAAAAGCCACTGCGAGGTACTACGCTGTTGATTTCCACCGAGATCTGACCCGGCTTTTCCACTGAGAACTGACCCGGCCCGATGGTGGTGGGATGGTCAGATCGCGGTCAAGGTCTTTGCTTTCTCCTTGGTTGGTTTTGGTGCTTTGGCCGAGCTGGTCCTGAAGCGGAAGCTGTCGTTTCCGGTTTCCAGGATGTGGCAATGGTGGGTGAGGCGGTCGAGCAGGGCCGTGGTCATCTTGGCATCGCCGAAGACTGTGGCCCATTCCGAGAAGCTGAGGTTGGTGGTGATGACGACGCTGGTGCGTTCGTAGAGCCGGCTCAGCAGGTGGAACAGCAAGGCGCCACCCGAGGCACTGAACGGCAGGTAGCCGAGCTCGTCGAGCACAACGAGATCCGAGTGAGCGAGCCGGCCTGCGATCTGCCCGGCCTTGCCCTGGGCCTTCTCCTGCTCGAGTGCATTGACGAGCTCGACGGTGGAGAAGAAGCGGACCCGCTTGCGGTGCTGCTCGATGGCCTGGATGCCCAGGGCGGTGGCGATGTGGGTCTTGCCTGTGCCGGGGCCACCAACCAGAACGACGTTGTGGGCGTCCTCCAGGAACTCGCACCGATGCAGCTGGCGAACGAGCGCTTCGTTGATCTCGCTGCTGGCAAAGTCGAAGCCGCTGAGGTCGCGGTAGGCCGGGAAGCGGGCGGCCTTGAGCTGGTAGGCTGTTGAGCGGACCTCGCGCTCGGCAGTCTCGGCCTTCAGGAGCTGTGACAGGATCGGCACGGCCGCCTCGAACGCCGGCGAGCCCTGTTCGGTCAGGTCGCTCACGGCATGAGCCATGCCGTGCATCTTCAAGCTCCGGAGCATGATGACGATGGCGCCGCTGGCTGGATCATGACGCATGGCGCACCTCCCTGACCCGGCGCAACGCGTCATAGCGCTCGACATTGGCTTGCGGTTCGGTGACCAGTGCGAGCGCCTGAGGCGCGTCAATCGTTGGTGCGGTCAGCGGCTTGCCGTCGAGCAGCCGGTGCAGCAGGTTGATGATATGGGTCTTGGTCGGCACGCCGGCCTGCAGGGCCATCTCGACAGCCGCGAGCACGGCCTGCTCGTCATGCTGGAGCACCAGGGCCAGGATCTCGACCATCTCGCGGTCGCCACCCGGCGTCCTGAGCAGATGTTGCTGCAGGACCCTGAAGGCGTCCGGCATCTCGGCAAAGGGTGCACCGTTCCGCAGAGCGCCGGGTTTGCGCTGCACGACCGCGAGATAATGGTGCCAGTCGTAGACCGTTGTGGTCTGACGGTCGTGAGACCGGGCAAACACCCGGCGATGCTCGGCAATGGTCTGCCCCTCGGCAACCAGGACGATGCGGTCGGGGTACACGCGTAGGCTGACCGGCCGGTTGGCGAAGGATGCCGGCGCACTGTAGCGGTTGCGCTCCAGGTGAACGAGGCAGGTCGGCGAGACCCGCTTGGTGTGCTCAACGAAGCCGTCGAAGGGGCGGGGCATCGCCATCAGGTGCCGGACATCCTCGGCCCAGACATCGGCGACGGTGCCGGTTTGCGATCCGTGCGACGTCACGCTCCACAGCTCCCGGCATCGCGCCTCAAGCCAGGTGTTCAGCGCTTCCAGCGAAGGAAAGCTCGGCATGGGCTGCCAGAGCCGATGACGGGCATCCTGCACGTTCTTCTCGACCTGCCCCTTCTCCCAACCCGAGGCCGGGTTGCAGAATTCGGCCTCGAACAAGAAGTGGCTGACCATGGCCGAGAAGCGGATGTTGACCTGGCGCTGCTTGCCGCGACCGACCTTGTCGATGGCGGTCTTCATGTTGTCGTAGATGCCGCGCCGCGGCACCCCGCCCAGGACGCGAAAGGCGTGGTTGTGCGCGTCAAACAGCATCTCGTGGGTTTGCAGAAGGTAGGCCCGGAGCGTGAAGGCGCGGCTGTAGGACAGTTTGGTGTGGGCGATCTGCAGCTTGGTCCGCTCGCCGGCGATGATGGCCCAATCTTCGGACCAGTCGAACTGGAAGGCCTCCCCCGGCACAAACGCCAGGGGAACAAAGGTGCCGCGACCGCTGCTGTGCTGCTCGCGCTGTCGGGCCGCCTTCCACTCACGGGCATAGGCCGCAACCCGATTGTACGAGCCTTCATAGCCCAGGCCGACGAGATCGGCGTGCAACTGCCGGATCGTGCGTTTGTGTTTGCGCGACCGGCCTGTCTCCACGCGCAACATCGCCGACAGCTTGTCGGCATAGGGATCGAGTTTGCTTGGACGGTCTGGCAGGTTGAACCGAGGCTCAACCTGCTCCAAGCGCAGGTACTTGCGAACCGTGTTCCGCGCCAGACCTGTGCGCCGGGAGATCTCCCGGATCGAACAATGGTCTCGAAAATGCCAGCGCCGGATGACGCTCAGTAACTCCATGTCGATCACTCCGATGCCCCCCACGCCAGCGCGTGGAAGGGGGTGAAAACATGGGTCAATTCTCGATGGAAAACTCCGCCCCGCCCGGGTCAGATCTCAGTGGAAATCAACACCGCTGGGGTCGGAAAGCGGGCGTTGATGCACAGTTCGACCTCCCGAACCGGATCTCCCGCTCACCACTGCTCGACCCTGCGATCTCGATCAGCGTTCTGGAGCATCCACGCCGCAGCCCCGTCGAGCACGTCGGCCAGGATCTCGGCAT
>CAXTOD010000383.1:0-2712 GCA_964245705.1 uncultured Acetobacteraceae bacterium | reverse complement strand
CGGTGGCGGGGGCGCCGCGCGACCGGTGCGATCCGATGGCGTCGGCGAGGTGCGACAGGCGGTCGACGGTGTAGCTGCGGACGTTGGAGATCTTGGTCTCGACGGTGGTGGCGTATTTCGGGATGTCGGAGGTGAGCTCGGCGATCTGCGAGCCGATCACGCCGCCGATGGCCACGATCAGCCCCAGCGCCAGGATCACGCCCAGCAGCACGGACGGCACCTTGCCGAGGTGGAGCCGGCGCAGAAGGGTGGTGAGCGGGGCCAGCACAAAGGCGAGCAGGAGCGCCAAGGTGACCGGGACCAGCACCTCCTTGCCGAAGTACAGCGTCGCCACGATCATGACGAACAGGGTCATGACCCGGGAGGCGTCGGGTGCCGGCGCCTGCGCGACGGTTTTTGGCGGCGGCACCGGCCGCCCCTTGTCTTCCGGCATGGTTCGTCCTGCTCGCCCGGCGGTCCGCCGCCTCAGGCGGACGACGCTCATGCCGGGCCCATGGGTTGCGCCGGGTTCAGCGTCCGAGCGAGCGCCGGCCGAAGATCGCGTGGTACACCACCAGCACGATGATCGCGCCGACGATCGCCACGAACATGCTGTACAGGTTGAAGCCGGTCACCGGAGCGGCGCCCAGGATCGAGAACAGGTAGCCGCCGACGATGGCGCCGACGATGCCGAGAACGATGTCGAGGATCAGGCCCTCGCCGCTCTTGTTGACGATCTTGCTTCCGATGAACCCGGCGATCAGCCCGAGAATGATCCAGCCTAGAATTGACATCGAGCGCTCCTGAAGGTTCCGGAAGGTGGTCCTCGGGCTGCTCAACGATTTCGGGATCGATTCCGTTCCCCGGCATCGATCATGCCGATCGGCTCGCCGCGGCACCGCCTTGCCGGGACGCCGTCGCGTCGGATCGTCAAGGACGCATCAACCGGCAGGAGACCGACACGGCCGGGCGTGGCAACCATGCGCGGCAACCGGTCATGGACCCTGGCAGCGAGAAACTTTGTTTGCCTGCGCTGCTTTGAATCGAAACCGATACCTGACGGCCCGGCCTGCCTGATCGGCATGATCCCGTCCGGCCGCACCGTGCATCGGCCGAACAGCTTCCCCAAGACTACCGCTCCATGCCTCACGATCCAACGCCGTCGAGGCCGCCGCCGTGCCGCGGCGCATGACACGTCCATCCACCTGTCGCCGCAACGCCGTTCCGGCCGGTCGCGGCGCAACGAGAAGAACGCCTGCATGAGTGACACAAGTGGGACCGACCCCGTCAAGGCGGGGCTCTCGATGGCGCAGAACACAGGCGACGCGGTGCGGCAGGTCGGCGACCAGGCGTGGCAGGCCGGCAGCCAGGCGCTGGGCGACGCGCAGGACGTGGCGCAGTCCGCGGCGTCGCGCGGCGCTTCCGTGTCCGGCACGGCCAAGGAGCAGGCCCTGTCGGCGGTTGAAAGCCAGAAGGAGAGCCTGGCCGACCGGATCGAGGACGTGGCGAAGGCGGTGCACCGGTCCAGCGAGCAGCTGGAAGGGCACCAGGACTTCGTGGCGCACCTGGTGGAGCGCGGTGCCGCCGAGCTGGGCATCCTGGCGAACACGCTGCGGTCCAACGACCTTCGCGGCCTCCTGGGCAACCTACAGGACCTGGCGCAGCGCCAGCCCGCCCTGTTCGCCGGCGCCTCCCTCGCGGCCGGCTTCGCCTTGGCGCGGGTCGGCAAGGTCGCCGTGGCCGGCGCCTCGAAGGCGGACCTGCCCCACATGCCGGGAACGACCCGATGAGCGCGAGCAGGCCGATGAGCGAGGGCAGGCCCATCAGCGAGAACAGGACTGCCGCCTCCAGCCTGGGCCCGCTGCTCGGCAGCATCGGCCGGGACGTCCAGGACCTGGTTCGCGGCGAGATCCGGCTGGCGCGCGCCGAGTTCGACCAGAAGCTGCACCGCGTCATCATCGCCGCGATGTTCCTGCTCGGCGGCGCGCTGGTCGCGTTCGCAGGCCTGGTGGTGGTGCTGCAGGGCGTCGCCGCCGCCCTCGCCCTGGTGCTGCCGGTCTGGGCGGCGTCGCTGATCGTGGGCGTCCTGATCGTCGCCGTGGGCGCGCTGTTCGCCCGCTCCGGCCTCGGCATGCTGTCGCTGAAGGCCCTCACCCCCACCCGCGCTGCGGACAGCCTGCAGAAGGACGTCGGCGTCCTGAAGGAGCACATCTGATGTCGTCGACCTCATCCGATCCCGCCCGCCTGGAGCGCGAGCTGGACCAGAGCCGCGCTCGTCTCGACGGCCACCTGAGCGAGCTGCAGCAGCTTTCCCCGGGCCAGCTGCTCGACGACGTGATGCGCTACTTCCGCGGCTCGGAGGGTGCCGAGTTCGGCCGCAACCTCCTGCAGAGCGTGCGCGGCAACCCCGTTCCCGCCGCCGTCACCGGCATCGGCCTCACCTGGCTGATGGCGTCCAACCCGCGTCCGGGCACGGTCGCCCAGGCGCATGCCGCGCCGGCTGCCACGCCGAGCTTCAACGCCGGCGGCTATCCGGCGATGACGGCGCGGATCCGCGAGGCGGAGGGCGGCGTGGTGCGCCAGCCCGACGAGGCGGAGCACGAGTACGCGCTGCGGCTCGACGACGCCCGCGGCCGGGCGCTCGGCCTCCAGCGGCATCAGGAGGACACGTCGGAGTCGTTCTCGCAGCGCATCGCCCACGCCCTCGGTGCGGCGCAGCAGGCGGTCGCGGGG
>CAXTOD010000382.1:0-2721 GCA_964245705.1 uncultured Acetobacteraceae bacterium | reverse complement strand
GACGGGGGCCGAGGCGGGCCCGCGACGCGGCGGAACAGGAGACCGACGACATGGGCCAGACGGCGACCACCTTCCACCTGCCCGCCACGGCGCAGACGCTGCAGTTCGGGGTGTTCGACGCGGCGATCCCGCCGGTGCTGACGGTGGAGCCCGGCGACACGGTGACCATGGAATGCCTGTCCGGCGGCCTGGACGTGATGCCGCGGGGCCTTCCCGTCCCCCCGGCGCTGAAGGCGATCCACGAGGCGGGGCTGGCGCGGGTCAACACCCACATCCTGACCGGGCCGGTGGCGGTGCGCGGCGCCGAGCCGGGCGACATGCTGGAGGTGCGGATCGAGGCGGTGGAGCCGGCGGCCGACTGGGGCTATTGCGGCTTCAGGCCGCTGGGCGGGACCCTGCCGGAGGACTTCCCGACCCGGTTCCTGAGCCACATCCCGGTGGACCGGCAACGCGGCACCTGTCAGCTGCCCTGGGGGCCGGAGCTGGCGCTGTCGCCGTTCTTCGGCATCATGGGGGTGGCGCCGCCGCCCGAGCATGGCCGGCTGTCGAGCCGGGAGCCGCGCCGGTTCGGCGGCAACCTGGACAACAAGGAGCTGGTGGCCGGCAGCACGCTGTTCCTGCCGGTGCAGGTCGCCGGCGCCAACTTTTCCGCTGGCGACGGGCACGGCCTGCAGGGCGACGGCGAGGTGTGCATCAACGCGCTGGAGATGTGCCTGGGCGGCCGCTTCACGCTGCTGCTGCACAAGGGCAGCCCGGACGCGCCGCTGTTGCGCATGCCGCGGGCCGAGACGCCGACGCACTGGATCACCATGGGGCTGAACGAGGACCTGGACCAGGCGATGAAGCAGGCGCTGCGGGAGATGATCGCCCTGATCTGCGCCCGCACGCCGTTGTCGCGCGAGCAGGCCTACCAAACCTGCTCGCTGGCGGTGGACTTCCGGGTGACGCAGACCGTGAACGGGGAGAAGGGCATCCACGGGATGCTGCGCAAGGGGCTGCTGTTCTAGAGCATCACCGGATCAGGTGTGGTCACCTGATCGGTGAAGATGCTCGTCAAAACAAAGAGCTGGACCGTGACGGTGAACGAACGTGAACCGGTTGCGGTCTAGCGCCAGCCTGGAGGGGTCCGGCCGGCGCGAGGCCGGCCGGATGCGGGGTCAGGCCGCCTTGAGCCGGGCGTCGGCGAACTCGTAGTTGGCCAGCTTGTCAAGGAAGTTGGTCACGTAGTCCGGGCGGCGATTCTGGAAGTCGAGGTAGTAGGAGTGCTCCCACACGTCGAGCCCGAGCAGCGGGCGGCCGGCATCCTCGGCCAGCGGGTTGGACCCGTTCGGGGTCTTGGTCACCTTGAGCTTGCCGTCGCTGCCCAGAACGAGCCAGGCCCAGCCGGAGCCGAACTGGGTGGTGGCGGCGGTCTTGAAGGCGTCCTTGAACGCGTCGACGCTGCCGAAATCCTCGACAATCTTCGCCTCGAGGCTGCCCGGGATGGCGCCGCCGGTCGGCGACAGGTTCTGCCAGAACAGGATGTGGTTCCAGTGCTGGCCTGCGTTGTTGAACACCGGCGCCAGGTCCGGCTTGCCGTGGCTGAGGGTCACGATCTCGTCCAGGGACTTGTTCTGCAGCGCCTCGTTCTTCTCCACGAAGCCGTTCAGGGCGGTCACGTAGGCCTGGTGGTGCTTGTCGTGGTGCAGCTCCAGCGTCTGCTGGCACATGCCGCGGGCGGCGAGGGCGTTCGGCGGGTAGGGCAGGGGTGGCAGTTCAAAGGCCATGGAAGGAACTCCTCGTGGGGTTGGCCGCGTCGCGGCCGCGCGGATGGTCCATCGATCCGGACCGGACCTGCGATGCGCAGAACCCGTTCCGTCGACAGGTCTCGGCAGCTTGCTCCGGCGGCGCGCCGGCTCCATCTGGGCGCCATGTCCAAAGACGGCAAGGCCGGGTGCGGTTCCGGGGCGGCGCTGGCGCGACGGGTCGATCCCGACCGGTTCCTGACCGTGCTGCCGGCGCCGGCGGCGCAGCGCGAGGCGCTGTTCACGGTGATCGGCTTCAACCACGAGCTGGTCCGGGCGCTGGAACGACCGTCCGTGCGGTCCGGCAGCGGCCCCCTCGCGGCCCTGATCCGGCTGCAATGGTGGCGCGAGGTGGTGGAAGGCGCGCGGGACGACTGGCATGGGCACACGGTGGCGGCCGGGTTGCGGGCGCTGCTCGACGGGGGCCGGGTCCGGGCGGACACGCTGCTCGGGCTGGTGTCGGCCCGGGAAGCGGAAGCGGACGGGATCGGGACGCTGGACGCGTGGCGCGCGGCGATGCTGTCGGGCGCAGGCGGCGTGCAGCGTGCCATAGGCGAGGTGCTGGGCGTGGCGCCGGAACAAGGCGAACGGCTGGCCACCGTGGGTGCGGCGTTCGGCACCGGGGCGCTGCGCCGGCACCTGCCGGCGATCCTGGCGTCCGGTCGGTGCCCCCTGCCGGACGAGATGCTGGAGGAGGCCGGAACCTCGCGGGAGCGGCTCGGCGCGGAGGAGGCGGCGCTGCCGGCGCTGCGCGACGCGCTGAAGCGGGAAGGGCTCGGCTTCCTGCGCGCGGCCGACGGGCCGCGGCTGCCTCGCACGCAGCGCGTGGCGCTTCTGCCGCTGGTGCTGGCACGGCGCGACCTGATGCGGGGCGGACAGCTCGCCGGAGCGCCGCCTGGCCGCGGGTTCGGCGACCGCCTGGCCGTGCTCGCCGCGG
>CAXTOD010000381.1:0-2738 GCA_964245705.1 uncultured Acetobacteraceae bacterium | reverse complement strand
CCCTGAGCCTGCAGGCCGCGCGGGCGCACGCCCGCAACGGCGCGCTGCCGCCGCTCGGCGCCGTCACCGTGTCGGTCCCGGGCGCGCTCGACGCCTGGTGGACGCTGCACCAGCGCTACGGGAAGCTGCCGTGGCGCACGCTGTTCGAGCCGGCGATCGGGCTCGCCACCGACGGCGTGCCGCTGCCGCAGATCATCGGCAACTACATCTACCGCAACCTGCGCGCCTTCGTGCGCCCCGGCTCCGGCGTGGAGGAAACCGCCAACGCGCTCCACACCTACGCCCCCGGCGGCACCGCGCCGCGCGAGGGCGACGTGTTCCGCAACCCCGACCTCGCCCGCACCTACCGCACGATCGCCGACGGGGGACGCGACGCCTTCTACGACGGCCCGATCGCCGACACCATCGAGCGCTATTTCCGCCGCATCGGCGGCTGGATGACGCGCGACGACCTGCGCCGGCACCATTCTGACTGGAACACGCCGCTGTCCACCACCTATCGCGGGGTCACCGTGCACGGCATGGCGGCGAACACCCAGGGCGCCGCGACCCTGCAGATGCTCAACATGCTGGAGCACTTCGACCTGCGCGCGATGGGCTTCCAGTCGCCATCCTCGCTGCAGGTGCAGATCGAGGCCAAGCGCCTGGCCTACGAGGACCGCGCCCGCTACTACGCCGACCCGCATTTCTCGAAGGTGCCGTTCGAGTGGCTGGTGTCCAAGGAGTACGCAGCCCAGCGTGCGGCCCTGATCCGTCCCGACCGCATCAACACCGCCGTGCGTCCCGGCGACGCGCCGAGCCACGGCGACACCACCTACTTCACCGTGTCCGACAGCGCCGGCATGATGGTGTCGATGATCCAGTCCAACTTCCGCGGCATGGGCTCAGGGCTGGTGGCGGACGGGCTCGGCTTCATGTTCCAGGACCGCGGCCAGCTGTTCTCGCTCCGCGACGGCCATCCCAACCTGTATGCACCTGGCAAGCGCCCGTTCCAGACCATCATCCCCGGCTTCGCCACCAGGGACGGCCAGCCCTGGATGAGCTTCGGCGTGATGGGCGGCGACATGCAGCCGATGGGACAGCAGCAGATCATCGTCAACCGGGTCGACTACGGCCTCGACATCCAGGCCGCCGGCGACAGCCCGCGCTGGCACCACGAGGGCTCGTCGCAGAGCATGGGCGAGGACGCCCCGGGCATGGGACCGAACGGCATCCTGCGCCTGGAGACCGGCGTTCCGGCCGCGACCCGCGCCGCCCTGGCCGCCCTCGGCTGGACCCTGGCGCCGTCCGACGGCGGCTACGGCCGCTACGAGTGCATCGAGCATCGGACCAGCGGCGCCGACCGCGTCTGGGCCGCCGCCAGCGAGATGCGCGCCGACGGCTGCGCGCTGGCGTACTAGGCGCCGTCGCGGGCCAGACCGACAGCCGGGTTCCCGGGCGATCCGGAACGGGACGGCTTTCCATCATCGACCAGGCGCGGACTCTCCTGCATCGCCCGGAGCGTTCATCCCCGCCCGGGATGCTCCGCGTCGATGACCTGCCGGAAGCGGCCTGTCGCCGGGGCGACGGCGTCCCCGGCGCGATCATGCCAGCGGCGGCGTCAACCGTTGCCCTGTTCCGGTGACATCCGTCCCGACGGCAGGTGCCGCTCCACCAGGTAGAGCGGACGCTGCTTCACCTCGTTGAACACGCGCCCGAGATACTCGCCGATCACCCCCAGCGTCATCAGCTGCACCCCGCCCATGAACAGGATCACCGCCATCAGGCTGGGATAGCCGGCCACGGGGTTGCCGAACAGCAGCGTCCGGACGATCAGCTGGCCGCCGAACAGCAGCGCCGCCACCGCGGTGAACAGGCCGATATAGGTGGCGACCTTGAGCGGCAGGACGGTGAAGCTGGTGATGCCTTCCAGCGCCAGGTTCCACAGCGTCCAGTAGTTCCAGCTGCTGCGCCCAGCGGCCCGCGGCGCCCGGTCGTAGAGCACCGCCCGGCTCGGATAGCCGACCCAGGCGAACAATCCCTTCATGAAGCGGTGATGCTCGCGCAGCCGCAGCAGGGCGTCCACGCTGCGCCGGCTCATCAGGCGGAAGTCGCCGCTGTCCGGCGGGAGTGCGATGCGCGTGCTGAGCCGCCCCATCACCCGGTAGAACGCCTTGGCGGTGCCGAGCTTGGCCAGGCTTTCCCCGGACCGCCGCCGGCGGCGGGCATAAACCACGTCGATGCCGTCCCGCCACGCCGAAACCAGCTCCGGGATCAGCTCCGGCGGGTCCTGCAGGTCGGCATCGATCACGATCACCGCCCCGGTGGCGGCGGCGTGGTCGAGCCCGGCCGTCATGGCGATCTCCTTGCCGAAGTTGCGCGACAGGTTGAGCAGCGCCGCGTGCGGATCGGCCGCGGCCAGCTGCCCAAGCACCGCAAGCGTGTCGTCCCCGCTGCCGTCGTTGACGTAGACCACCTCCCATGCGTCCCCGGTCGCGCGCATGGCCGCCGACAGGCGCCGGTGGAACGCCGGCAGCACGGTGCCCTCGTTGAAGCACGGCACCACGACGCTGATCAGCGGACGGATCTCCGGCCGGTCCCGCCGCCGGACGGTCCGCGCCGCGCCCTCGGCCGTCGCCGGACGGTCCGCCTGATCCGGATGGATCCGCTCCAAGAAGGTCCTCCCCGCTTCCTCCCGCCGGACGGGCCACGGCGGCCCCCGTCACGCGAGGCCGTGCCCGCCGCGCAGCCTATCGGCC
>CAXTOD010000380.1:0-2755 GCA_964245705.1 uncultured Acetobacteraceae bacterium | reverse complement strand
CGCCCCCACCTCGGCGTCCTTCATGCAGCATTCCCATTCCAGCACGGCCCAGCCGTCGAAGTCGTGCCGTGTCAGGGCGGAGAACACCGCGCCGAGGTCCACCTGCCCGTCGCCGAGCGAGCGGAACCGGCCGGGCCGGTCGATCCACGACTGGTAGCCGCCATACACGCCAGAGCGCGCGCTCGGCCGGTACTCCGCGTCCTTGACGTGGAACGCCCGGATCCGCCCGTGATACACCTCGATGAAGCCGAGATAGTCCATGACCTGCAGCACGAAATGGCTCGGGTCGTACAGGATGTTGCAGCGCGGATGCCCGCCCACGCGGTCGAGCAGCATCTCGAACGTGGTGCCGTCGTGCAGGTCCTCGCTCGGGTGCAGCTCGAAGCACACGTCGCAGCCGGCCGCGTCGAACGCGTCAAGGATCGGCCGCCAGCGCCTGGCCAGCTCGTCGAACGCTTCCTCCACCAGCCCCGGCGGCCGCTGCGGGAACGGATACAGGAACGGCCAGGCCAGCGCGCCGGAGAACGTCGCGTGCGCAGACAGGCCCAGCCGGCGCGAGGCGCGCGCCGCCAAGTGCAGCTGCTCCACCGCCCAGGCCTGACGCGCCGCCGGCCGGCCGCGCACCGAAGGGTCGGCGAACCCGTCCACCAGGGTGTCGTAGGCGGGATGCACCGCCACCAGCTGCCCCTGCAGGTGCGTCGACAGCTCGGTCAGCGCCACCCCCGCCTCGGCCAGCACACCGCGGACCTCGTCGCAGTACGCGTCGCTGTCCGCCGCCAGGCCGAGGTCGAACAGCCGCGCGTCCCAGCTCGGGATCTGCACCCCCTCGAAGCCGCACCCCCTGGCCCAGGAAGCGATCGCGCCCAGCGAGTTGAACGGCGGGGCATCGCCGGCGAACTGCCCGAGGAACAGCCCAGGCCCCTTCAGCGTCTTCATGAAGGCCTCCGCGCAGAGCACGTTCGAGAATGGGGTGTGCCGAGTGAGAGTGACGCGCCGGCGCGGCACGGCCGGCGTGTCTTTCGAGAACCGGAGCGGAGCGGCCGTCTGGCCGTGAGCACGCGGCAAGCACAGAAAGGCGCGTCGGATCGCAGGCCACGGCGCATTGTCGGACGTGCTCTCAGAACGGCGAGTTCGGGTCGTAGTACTCCCGGGCGTTGTCCCTGGTGATCAGCACCGTGGACAGCAGCAGCGTGCCACGCACCGCCGTGTTCGACATGAAGTGCGCCGCGGTGAGGTCCATCGCCGTCTTCACCATGGCGGGCGGATAGGACACGTCGATCGGCATCAGGGCGTTGCCGTCCATCACCCCCTTGATCACCTGCTTCATGCCCGCGCCGCCGACCACGAAGCGGATGTCGGTCCGGTGCGCCTGCGCGATCGCACGCAGCGCGCCCTGCGCCACGTCGTCGTCCGCCGCCCACACCGCGTCGATGTGCGGGTGCTTGGACAGGAAGTCCTGCATCACCCGGAAGCCCTGGTCGCGGCTCCAGTTGGCGAACTGCATGTCCAGCACCTTCACCCCGGAGCCGGCGATCACGTGCTGGAACCCGTCCACGCGCTGCGTGTCCACCACCGTCGGGATGCCGCGCATCACCACCACGTCGCCGTGCCCGCCGAGCGCCTGCACGAAGTACTTGCCGGACACGATGCCGTACTCGGTGTTGTTGCCGGCGACGTAGACGTCCTGGATCGAGGGATCGGTCAGCCCGCGATCGACCACGGCGATGAAGGTCCCGTTCTGCTTGACCCGGCGCACCGCCCCGGTGAGCTGGGCGGAGTCGTACGGCAGCACCACCAGCGCGTCCGGCCTGCTGCCGGCGCTGAGGTCCTCCAGCGCGCTCGCCTGGTCGGCGGCGCTGGCCGACGACTTCACGATCACCGTCAGCCCCGGATACGCGTGCTCCAGGGCGGCCGCCTCCTGCTTGGCGTCGTACAGCACGCCGCCGGTCCAGCCGTGGTCGGCGGTCGGCACCGACACCGCGATGGTGACGTGCGCCGGCGCCGCCGCCCTCGCGGCGGCGGCGGCAAGGGGCAGCATCAGGGCCGCCGCCATCAGGATCGTGGTCCGCATCTTCGTTTTCTCCCCCGTGCCTCAGTTCCGCCTGAGGCTTCGTTGCACCAGCATGGCGACGATGATGATCACGCCCTGCACCGCGCCGATCAGGTACTCGCTGACCACGTTGGACAGCACCATGATGTTGGCCACCACCTCCAGCACCAGCGCGCCGGCCACGGTGCCCCACACCCGCCCCGAGCCGCCGCGCAGCGGCGTGCCGCCGATCACCACCGCGGTGATCGCCTCCAGCTCCCACAGCAGCCCGGAGGTCGGCGTGACCGAGCTCAGCCGCGGCACGTAGAGCAATGTGGCGATGCCGACGCAGGCGCCCTGGATCACGTAGGTCACCGTCCTGACCCGTCCGATCGCGACGGCGGAATACCGCGCCACCTCCTCGTTGGCGCCGATCGCCACGCAGTGCCGCCCGAACGGCGTGCGGTGCAGCACCACCGAGGCCACCACCGCCAAGCCGAGGAACACCAGCACCGGCACCGGCACGCCGAGCACGGTGCCGAAATACACCGGCCGGGCCAGGTCCTGCATCGCGTCCGGATCGAGCGACACCGAGCCGCCCTGCGCCAGATAGGTGACCAGCGCGCGGAAGATGCCCATCGAGCCCAGCGTGACGATGAACGCTTCCAGCCGTCCTGCGGTGATCACCACCCCGTTGGCCAGCCCGCACAGTGCGCCCCCCACCAC
>CAXTOD010000379.1:0-2757 GCA_964245705.1 uncultured Acetobacteraceae bacterium | reverse complement strand
GTGCGCGAGCCCGAGTTCCTGATGCTGGACGAGCCGTTCGCCAGCCTGGACGCGCTCACCCGCCTGCGCATGCAGGCGATGGTCGGACGGCTGTGGCAGAAGCGGCGCTGCGCCGTGCTGCTGGTGACGCACGACGTCGACGAGGCGCTGCTGCTCGGCGACCGCGCCGTGGTGCTGGACAGCGGCCGCATCCGCACCGAGCTGCCGGTGGCGCTGGACCGGCCGCGCCGGCACGACGATCCCGGCTTCGCCCCCGCGCGCCGCGCCCTGCTCGCCGCCCTGGACGTGCACGAGACCGTCTGACCGGTCCGGGCGCCGTCAGCGGAACAGCCGCGCGTCCCAGCGCACCGGCTCGTGCAGCGACGCGGTGAGCCGGGCGAACTCAGGATGGTCCGGGTTGAGCAGGACGTTCCGCTCCATGCGCGCCACCACCGACGGCACGATCAGCAGCAGCGACCGCCGTTCCTGCTGCCAGGCCTCGCCATGCGCCCGCGACGCGCTGCAGGAGATGTCGTCCCAGCCCGGCAGGCTGTCGGGGGTGACGACCTCGTAGGACACGCCGTTCGGGATCGTGATCGTGACGAAGTGCTGCCCGGGCGGCATCTGGCCGCTGCCGCGGACCAGCTTCTCCAGCATCGCCGTCGAGTAGTGCTCGGCTGCGTAGAGCATCGGGCTGCTCGCGGTGTTCCAGCGGCCCGGCGCCAGCTTGGACCCGGTGGCATCGAAGATGGGGTAGGCGCCGTCCGGATCGCCGATCCGGGTGCAGGTGAGGACGCGGTCGAGCGTTTGCGCCCTCACGCCGCCGTGCCGTGCTCCAACCCTCCGAGGATCGCCTCCACCAGCGGGCGGCCGAGCTCGGTCGCCATCACCACGTCGACCGGGCGGCGGCCGTCGAGCATCGCGTGCGGCCGGAACAGGAACTCGCGCGCCGCCTCGTCGGACTTCCACACCCTGACCGCCAGCGTCCACACCGAGGCGAGGCGCGTCACCTTGTCGCCCTCCTCAGGCGACAGCCTGCTGTCCGCCCGCCGCCGGTTCAGCGTCGCCTTCGGCACCATCCGGAACAGGAACCCGTTGGTGTCCGACGGCGCGATCGACCGCGCCACCCGTTCGATCGCCGTCACCGGAAGTCCCTGCTCGACCGCGGCCGCCAGGGCCACGGCCGACATCGCCGGATCGAAGCCCATCAGCGCCATCGGCGAGAGCAGGGTCATGCACAACCTTCCGGATCAGATGGTCCCAAAGATAGTATCATCTGGACCAGCACGCAAGAGCAAGGCCGGGGCGCTGCCCCGGACCCCGTCAGCGGAGCCTTTGAGATCCGCTTGTCAGCCGCGTCCGTGCGTGGGCGCGCCGACATTGGCGATCATCTCGCCGAACGGGCCGGCGTTGCGTGCCGGGCCGTAGCCGTTCCCGGTGGTGGCCTTCAGCGGCAGGAGCGGGAACACCAGCTCGGCGAAGCGGTAGCATTCCTCCAGGTGCGGATAGCCGGACAGGATGAAGCGGTCGATGCCGAGCGCCATGTACTCCTTCATCCGCGCCGCCACCTCCTCCGGGTTGCCGACCAGCGCGGTGCCGGCGCCGCCGCGCACCAGGCCGACCCCCGCCCACAGGTTGGGCGAAACCTCCAGCCCGTCGCGGCCGCCGCGGTGCAGGCTGGCCATGCGCTGCTGGCCCACGCTGTCGAACCGGGAAAACGCGGACTGCGCGCGGGCGATGTCCTCGTCGCTGACGTGCCGGATCAGCGCGTCGGCGGCGGCCCAGGCCGCGTCCGCGGTTTCCCGCACGATCACGTGCAGCCGGATGCCGAACGACAGGGTGCGCCCGCGCGCCGCCGCCAGCGCCCGCACCTGCGCGATCTTCTCCGCCACCGCCGCCGGCGGCTCGCCCCAGGTCAGGTACACGTCGACGTGCTCGGCCGCGACCTGCTGCCCGACCCCCGAGGAGCCGCCGAAATAGAGCGGCGGATACGGCTGCTGCACCGGCGGATACAGCAGCTTGCCCCCCTTGCTGCTGAGATGCGTGCCGTCGAAATCCACCGTCTCGCCCGCCATCAGCCGGCGCCACACGTGCAGGTACTCGTCCGTCGCCTCGTAGCGCGCGGTATGGTCGAGGAACACGCCGTCGCCGGCCAGCTCCGCCGGGTCGCCCCCGGTCACCACGTTCACCAGCAGCCGCCCGCCGGACAGCCGGTCGAAGGTCGCCGCCATCCGCGCGGTCATCGACGGTTCCGACAGGCCCGGCCGCACCGCCACCAGGAACCGCACCCGCTCGGTCAGCGGGATCATGGACGACGCCGCCACCCACGAATCCTCGCAGGACTTCCCCGTCGGCAGCAGCATGCCGAAATAGCCCAGCTCGTCGGCGGCCCGCGCGATCTGGCTCAGGTAGTTCAGGGTGACGTGCCGCGCCCCCACCTGCGAACCGAGATAGCGCCCGTCGCCGTGCGTCGGCAGGAACCACAGCACGTCGGTGTCCCGCGCGGCATGTTCGTCGCGGACGATGCTGTCGGAAGCCTGAATGGTATCGGGGGGCACGGCGCTCTCCGGACTGTTGTACTAAAACACATCGGGACGACCGATCTGGCCGGCAACCCTGGCGCAGGGCGTGGAATTAGGCAATGCACGGGGTCGAGATGGAGTGCGCGCGGTGTCCTTGACGAGACGATCGATGCTGTCCGCTGCCCTGCTGGCCGCGCCGCTTGCGGTCCCGCCGGCGCGCGGCGCGCGGGCGGCCGGCGCGCGCACGATCCGCATC
>CAXTOD010000378.1:0-2785 GCA_964245705.1 uncultured Acetobacteraceae bacterium | reverse complement strand
GCTGCCGGGCGGCCTCCATGTGCGCCGCCGGGCCCGCGAGATCCACGCCGCGCTGAGCCGGCAGGACGGAAAGGCGCCCTCGCCGCAGGTGCCGTTCGAGTGGGTCAGCCTGTGGGCGCTGGCGGTGAACGAGGAGAACGCCGCCGGCGGCCGCGTGGTGACCGCGCCCACCAACGGCGCCGCCGGCGTGCTGCCCGCGGTGCTGCGCTACTACGAGGCGTTCACCCCGTCTCCGACCGCGGAGGGCGCCCGCTCCTTCCTGCTGACCGCCGCGGCGATCGGCTTCCTGTACAAGAAGCGGGCCTCGATCTCGGCGGCCGAGATGGGCTGCCAGGGCGAGGTCGGCGTGGCCTGCTCCATGGCGGCCGCTGCCCTGTGCGCGGTGCTGGGCGGCACGCCGGCGCAGGTCGAGAACGCGGCCGAGATCGGCATGGAGCACAACCTCGGCCTGACCTGCGACCCCGTGGGCGGGCTGGTCCAGGTGCCGTGCATCGAGCGCAACACCATGGGCGCGATCAAGGCGATCAACGCCGCCTACCTTGCCCTGCGCGGGAACGGACAGCACATCGTGTCCCTGGACGCCGTGATCGAGACCATGCGCCAGACCGGCCGGGACATGCGCTCCCAGTACAAGGAAACCAGCCTGGGCGGGCTGGCGGTCAACGTGCCTGGCACCGTCGGCGGCGCCCTGCCGGTCAACTTCGTCGAATGCTGAGAGGGAACCCATCCATGTCGGACTTCTTCACCCGCACCCTCTCCGACGACCCGCTGATCGACGCAGCGCTGAGCGCCGAGCTGCATCGCCAGGACGAGGGCATCGAGCTGATCGCCAGCGAGAACATCGTGTCCCCGGCGGTGCTCCAGGCACAGGGCTCGGTGCTGACCAACAAGTACGCCGAGGGCTACCCCGGCCGCCGCTACTACGGCGGCTGCGCGCAGATGGACGTGGTCGAGCAGGCGGCGATCGACCGCGCCACCGCCCTGTTCGGCTGCGCCTACGCCAACGTGCAGCCGCATTCGGGCGCCCAGGCCAACACCGCGGTGATGCTGGCGCTGCTCAAGCCCGGCGACACCTTTCTCGGCATGGCGATCGACGCCGGCGGCCACCTCACCCACGGCGCCAAGCCCACCGTGTCCGCCAAGTGGTTCAACGCGGTGCAGTACGGCGTGCGGCGCCAGGACGGCCTGCTGGACTACGACCAGGTCGAGGCGCTGGCGCGCGAGCACCGCCCGAAGCTGATCATCGCCGGCGGCTCCGCCATCCCGCGCCGGATCGACTTCGCCCGCTTCCGCGCCATCGCCGACGAGGTCGGCGCGCTGCTGCTGGTGGACATGGCGCATTTCGCCGGCCTGGTGGCGGGGGGCGCGCATCCAAGCCCGTTCCCGCACGCCCACGTCGCCACCACCACCACGCACAAGACCCTGCGCGGCCCGCGCGGCGGCATGATCCTCACGAACGACGAGGCCCTGGCCAAGAAGTTCAACGGCGCGGTGTTCCCCGGCATGCAGGGCGGCCCGCTGATGCACGTGATCGCCGCCAAGGCGGTGGCGTTCGGCGAGGCCCTGCGGCCGGACTTCAAGGAGTACGCAGCACAGGTGGTGGCCAACGCCCGGGCGCTGGGCGAGGGGCTGGTGGCCCGCGGCCACGAGCTGGTGACCGGCGGCACCGACACCCACCTGGTGCTGGTCGACCTGCGACGCAGCGGCCTGACCGGCAAGGCGGCGGAAGCGGCGCTGGAGCGCGCGGGCCTGACCTGCAACAAGAACGGCATCCCCTACGACCCGCTGCCGCCGGCGCAGACCAGCGGCATCCGCCTGGGCTCGCCGGCCGCCACCACGCGCGGCTTCCGCGAGGCGGAGTTCCG
This sequence comes from uncultured Acetobacteraceae bacterium, assembly GCA_964245705.1. Lineage (GTDB taxonomy): Bacteria > Pseudomonadota > Alphaproteobacteria > Acetobacterales > Acetobacteraceae > Lichenicola. The sequence continues at coordinate 920 of CAXTOD010000378.1, read as the reverse complement.
CCAGGTGGCGACCCTGATCGCCGACGTGCTGGACGGGCTGGCGCGGAACCCCGACGACAACACGGCCGCGGAGCAGGCGGCGCGCACCGCCGTGCGGGCGCTGTGCGCGCGCCACCCGCTGTATCCGGCCGCCATCGCCAGGGCGGCCTAGACCCGTGTCGGAGCAGGTCGCCGCGGTCACGCCGGAGGCGGCGGCGCGCACGCCGCTGCACGCGCTGCATCGCGAGCTGGGCGGCCGCATGGTGCCGTTCGCCGGCTACGAGATGCCGCTGCAGTATCCCCGCGGCATCATGGCCGAGCACCTGCACGTGCGCGCCAGCTGCGGCCTGTTCGACGTGTCGCACATGGGCCAGATCCGGCTCCGGCCGCGGTCCGGGCTGGTCGCCGACGCGGCCCTGGCGCTGGAGCGGCTGGTGCCCGCCGACATCGCCGGCCTCGCCGCCGGCCGGCAGCGCTACGCCCTGCTGACCAACGAGAACGGCGGCATCCTGGACGACCTGATCGTCGCCAACGAGGGTGCCACGCTGTTCCTGGTGGTGAACGCCGGCTGCAAGCTGGCCGACCTCGCCCACCTGCAGCGCCACCTCGCCGACGCGTGCGAGGTCGAGTTCCTGCCCGACCGGGCGCTGGTGGCGCTGCAGGGCCCCGGCGCCGTCGCGGTGCTGTCGGCGCTGGCGCCGGAGACGCAGGCGATGCGGTTCATGGACTTCCGCGTCCTGCACCTGGGCGGCGTGGAGTGCACCGTGTCCCGTTCCGGCTACACCGGCGAGGACGGCTACGAGATCCTGGTCCCCGCCCAGCACGCCGCCGCCCTATGGGAGGCGCTTCTGTCCGACGAGCGGGTCAAGCCCATCGGCCTCGGCGCCCGGGACTCGCTGCGGCTGGAGGCGGGCCTGCCGCTCTACGGCCACGACCTGGAC
>CAXTOD010000377.1:0-2793 GCA_964245705.1 uncultured Acetobacteraceae bacterium | reverse complement strand
GCGCCGCCGCGTCGACGGGCCAGCGTCGCGCGCGATCCGCGGCAGCGGCCGGCTCGCCGAAGCTGTCCCGGTTGCCGGTGTCCAGGTAGCTCTCCGTCGGCAGCCCCTCGGCCAGCATGATCGCGTGGCTGTCGAACTCGACGTGATGGACGGTGTAGTTGGCGATCGCCGTGTCGCGCACGATGCTGCTCCCGTTCACCAGCATCCGCGCCGGGATCAGGCCGCCGTCGATATGGATGCAGTGCTCGCCGGTCACCAGCAGGTCGCGCTGCGGCAGGTCGGCGGCGAACGCGCCGGCGCGTATGCGCACCGGGTGCGCATCCTCGTGGCCGGCGAAGCGGGCTGCCTGGATGCGTCGGCTGCCGATCCAGCGTGCCCGCCGCATCACCCGTTCGTCGCCGCGCACCGTCACCACGCTGTCGCCGGGACGCAGCGTCTCCACCGGCACCGCGCCGGCGGCGGTCTCGATCAGCGTGCCGGACAGGAAGCAGGCAAGCTGGATCGTGTTGCCGCTGAGCAGGAAGCTGTGCGTGACGAGGGCGTCGGCCGCCAGCGACAGGTTGGAGACGGTGAGCACGACCGTGCTGCCGCTCTTGATGGTCAGCGTCGTGCCGCTGTAAGTGTAGCTGTCGCCGGTCAGGTTGAGGCTGCCGAACTGCAGCTTGTCGCCGTAGTCGAAGCCGGTGACGGCGTAGCCGAAGCCGTTCTGGAAGTTGTTGCTGGAGACGACGTCGAGCGTCGAGGCGGTGCCGCCGGAGAAGGCGAACTTGTCGCCGGTCTGCAGGTTGACGTTGCCGTCCAGCTGCACGAGGCCGCCCGCGAGATCCATCGTGGCGCCGCTGCCGAGGCTGCCGGTGAACTCGATCACGCCGCCGCCGTTGACGACGTAGGTGCCGCCGCCGCCGGAGCCGAGCTGCAGGTCGCCGCTGGAGACGGTCAGGGTGGACGACCCGCTGCCGTCGTTGACGTTGCTGATGACGTGCGGCGCGCTCTGGCTGCCGACATCGAGCGTCAGGCTCGAGCTGCCGTTCAGGTTCAGCGTGTTGACGTTCAGCGTGACGCCGGCGCCGAACACGGCGGCGGCGTTGTTGTCGAGGGTCAGGCCGGCATTGGTGGCAGAGAAGGTGCCGCCGAACACATCCAGCACCGCGCCGCTATCGACCTCGAAGCCGTTGCTGACGAAGCTGCCGGCGCTGGCCGCGTTGATCGTCAGGGCGCTGCCCGTGGCGACGCTGCCGCCGTTGTTGGCGGTGAGCGAGTCGCCGCTCGCGATGGTCATGTTGACGCTGCCGAAGCCGCTGCCGAACACGATCTGGTTGACGGTGTAGGCGCCGCCGACGAGCAGGGTGTAACCGAGCGTGGTCGAGCTGATGGTGGCCGCCGCATTCTGGTCGGGAAGCCCCGACGACCAGTTGCTGCTGTTTGACCACGCAAAACCGCTCGTTCCGCTGGCGACGTTCGGCGTGAAGATGTCGTTCGCCATGTCCACTCCTTGCCGCCAATCCGGGCGGGGATCCATTAAATCGTAGCCAGGCGCTGCCGTCCCGGCCGGTGCGCGCAGCGGCGGCGTCGGATGGACGGCTCGGTGCCGTCAGCAAATAACGGTGTCGTTACGATTTAGTCAAGCCGCAAAGCTGCGTCAGAGCTGGCGGATGCTCGCGAAGTCGAACTCGAGGTCGTCGGGGCTGGAGCCGATCCGCAGGCTGGTCTTGCCGGGCATGGAGTAGGGCGGGACCGGCAGGTTGTAGCCCGCGGGCGAGCCGGTGAACACGCGCCCGGCGAGGTCGAACTTGGAGCCGTGGCAGGGGCAGGCATAACCGCCCGGCCAGTTCGCCACCGGCTCGGTCGGCGAGGGGTTCGGCACATAGCCAGGGACGCAGCCGAGATGGGTGCAGATCCCCACCATCACCCCGTACTCGGGAGCGATCGAGCGGTGCCAGTTCACCACGTAGTCGGGCTGCTGACGCTCCTTCGACGTCCAGTCGCGCAGCCGGTTGGTCAGGTTGGTGTCCTGCAGCTTGATCAGCGCCTCGGGGCTGCGATGCACCACGAACACCGGCTTGCCGCGCCAGACCACGACCACCTGCTGGCCGGGGGCGAGCTTGGAGAGGTCGACATCCACGTCGGCGTTGGCGCTGTCGCTGCTGCCCGCGGGCGACAGGCTGTCGAGGAACGGCCAGACGAAGCCGCCCACGCCGACCACCACCGCCGCCCCGGTCAGGAGGGTGAGGAAGTCGCGGCGCGTGCCGTCCGGCCCGTCATGGCCGTGTCTGTCATGACCGTGCCCGTCGCCGCTGCCGGGCACGGTGTCTGTCTGCGAAGCCATGGGATCTCCCGGATATCGGCACCGTGTTGCCGGTTTGCCCCGGTCGATCGCCACGGGCAAGTCCCGGCGGCACCGCGAGGCCAGACGTGGCCGCGACGGTAGCGATCATGGGGTCGGATGGAACCGCCCGGGGCTGCCACGGTCGTCCTCGACCAGGCCGCGCGACCGGTCGACCCGGAGCGTGAACAGGCGGGGCAGCACCCCGGGCGGCCCCGGACACTGCGCGTTGTGCTTCTCCATCACCCGGATGCGCTGCGCGTCGGGAGGATCGTTGCCGTTGATGATGAACAGCAGGCAGTCCCGGCGGTCGTGGGTCAGGCCATCCCGGACCACGCGGTCGCGCAGGTGCTCGACCACCGAGTAGTCGTCGCTCCAGCGCACCGGCTGCGGGAAGATGCGCTCACGCAGCGCGTCCAGCGTGCCGGTGAAGTGCAGCACCACGATCAGCACGCCGCTCAGCGCGATCA
>CAXTOD010000376.1:0-2808 GCA_964245705.1 uncultured Acetobacteraceae bacterium | reverse complement strand
TGTCCACCCGCTGCGCCAGCGCCAGCCACAGCTCGTCCAGGCGGATCGCCGCCCGCAGCTGCTCCGGGTCGGCGGCGAGCAGCCCGCGCGCCACCCGGTCCCGATACGCCGCCAGTGGGCCCTCGGAGGCGGCGGTCAAGGCCCGGGCGGGAAGGGAAGGATCCGGCATCGGCTGCGCATAGAAGGAGTCCCGCAACCGATCAACGCCTTGTGCTGCGACGCCGCGGCACCGCCTGGTGCAAGATCGTCGGGACGCGGAACTCATTGCGGAACGGCTTCAACGAAACGAGAGCGATGTAACCATTCCAGAGACTTGGCCGTTGGTCCTGCAACAGTCTATCCGATCGCCGGAGCGAATGCATGAACAAGACCCTGATCCTCCCGATGCTGCTGACGGTGGCCGTCGCCGGGATGGGCCAGGGCGTGTCGCAAGCGTCCGAGCTGCGCATGACGGTGGAGAAGCCCCATTTCACCTGCGAAGGCCGCGGGCAGATGCTGTCGCATGTCGCCTACGTGCCGGGCGAGTATCAGCGCAAGGTGGTCGACGACGCGCCGCTTCCCTGCTGCGACGGGCAGATCGGTTGCGCGCAGTTCCTGTCCACCAACACCGTGCTGCACGCGGACCATCCCACCCGCAGCTGAGCATCGCGTCGCACCGCTTGCATCGCGTCCCGGGCCGGACCTAGGTATCGGGCTCCCGCCACGGGGTTCATCACGCGATGCCAGACAGCCTTCCGCCCGGCCAGGGCCTTCTCGACTTCGACGCGTTCGCCGGCGTCCCGGTGTCGGCCGACCCGTTCCCCCACCTGCTGGTCCGCAACTTCGTGCCGCCCGCAGCGCTGGCCGCGGTGATCGCTGCCCTGCCGGACATTCCCGGCGGCGGCTCCTACCCGCCGTCGGCGCTCCGGCTGGGCGGCGCGGCCGCGTCCCTGGTGCGCGAGCTGGAAGGCCAGCGGCTGCGCGAGGCGGTGGCGGACCGGTTCGGGCTCGACCTCGGCAGCAGCCGGACCATGCTCACGGTGCGCGGCCGCACGCGGGAAAAGGACGGCCGGATCCATACCGATTCCACCGCAAAGCTGGTCACGGTGCTGCTCTACCTGAACCCGGCCGGCGCCGAATGGTCGCGTCAGGAGGGCTGCCTGCGCCTGCTCCGCGGTCCCGACGACCTGGAGGACTATGCCGTGGAGGTGCCGCCGGTGGACGGCACCCTGCTGGTGTTCCCGAACGGGCCGACCACCTTCCACGGCCACAAGACCTTTGTCGGCCGGCGCTACGCGATCCAGCTCAACTACATGGCCGACGATGCCAAGGCACGCCACGAGCTGCGCCGGCACCGTTTGTCGGCGCTGGCCAAGCGCCTGCTGCCGGCCTGAGGCGCTGGGAAGGGCCGGCCTGGCCCCGGCGCCCGGCCTCAGCTCTCGTCGCCGTCCTGGCGCAGCGGCATCCAGGCGCGTCCGTCGCGACCGAGCAGGTCCTCGGCACCCTTCGGCCCGGCGGTGCCGGCCTCGTACAGCTCCGGTCCGGACCGGTCCGCTTCCCAGGCCTTGAGCGCCGGGTCGACCACCCGCCACGCCGCCTCGATGTTGTCGGCGCGCTGGAACAGCGTCGCGTCGCCGATGAAGCAGTCGTAGAGGAGGGTCTCGTAGCCGACGTTCGGGGTCAGGTTGAACGCGTCCTCGTAGCGGAACTTCATCTCCACGCCGCCCAGGTCCATCTTCGGGCCGGGGATCTTGGCGCTGATGCCGAGCGTCACGCCCTGGGTCGGCTGGATGTTCAGCGTCAGGTTGTTCGGGCTGAGCCTGTCGACCGGCGTGTCGGCGAACATCGCGTACGGCGCTTGGCGGAAGTGCACCACCACCTCGGTGAGGCGGCCGGTCATGGACTTGCCGGTGCGCATGTAGAACGGCACCCCGGACCAGCGCCAGTTGTCGATCTCCAGCTTCAGCGCGACGTAGGTCTCGGTGACGCTGTCCTTGGCCACGCCCGGGCTGTCGCGATAGGCGGCGACGTCGCGGCCCTCGACCTTGCCGGCGGCGTACTGGCCGCGGATCGCGTTCTCCGGCGCGACCGGGCGGATCGCCTCGAACAGCGCCTCCTTGGCGTTGCGCACGGTTTCGGCGGAAAACGAATTCGGCGGCTCCATCGCCACCATGCCGAGCAGCTGGAACAGGTGGTTGGGGATCATGTCGCGCAGCGCGCCGGTCGGCTCGTAGAACGCCCCGCGCCCCTCGACCCCCACCGTTTCGGCCGCAGTGATCTGCACGTGGTCCACGAACTCGCGGCGCCACAGCGGCTCGAACACCCCGTTGCCGAACCGCATGGCCAGGATGTTCTGCACCGTTTCCTTGCCCAGGAAATGGTCGATCCGGTAGACCTGGGCCTCGTCCAGCACCTTGAGCAGCCGCGCGTTCAGCTCGCGCGCGCTCTGCAGGTCGGAGCCGAACGGCTTCTCCACCACCACCCGGCGGTAGGCGTTCTCCTCCTCCTTCGTCAGCCCGGCGCGGCCGAGGTTCTCCACCACGGGGGCGAAGAAGCGGGCGGCGACGGCGCAATAGAACACCACGTTGCCGGACAGGTGCGCCTTCAGCCCTTCGAGCTGCGCGATGTCGGTGAAGTCGGCCTTGTAGTAGCTCATCCGGCCGGACAGGCTGTTCCACCAGTCGGCGTTGATCTGCGGGGTGTAGAACTCCGCGTTCGGGTCCTTCGTGAAGTCCTGCATGGTCTCGCGGAGCTCGCCGCGCCAGCTGTCGTCGTTGCCGTCCTTGAGGTCGACGCCCACCAGCTTGAAATCGTCGGCCAGGAGATGCG
>CAXTOD010000375.1:0-2815 GCA_964245705.1 uncultured Acetobacteraceae bacterium | reverse complement strand
TCCGCGGCACGCAGCGCGTCGCCCAGCACGCGGAAGCCATGCGCGGCCACGGCGGCGACCAGCGCGTTCTTGTCCGGGTAGTGGCGGTACGGCGCCATGGCCGACACGCCGGCGCGGCGGGCGACCTCCCGCAGCGACAGCGCCTCGACGCCGTCCTCGGCCAGGAGCGCGAGGGCGGCGGCGAGCAGCGCCGGGCCCAGCTCGCCGTGATGGTAGCGCCTCGATGTTGACACTGTATACAAAACCTCTATGTATACGTTGTAAGCCAGCGGCCGGCCTTGTCCAGCCGGCAGCGCCCGTTCCCGGAGATCGCCATGGTCAAGTTCACCATCCTGCTGCGACGCCACCCGTCGATGAGCCGGGAGGCCTTTGCGGACTACCACCGGCAGACCCACGCGCCCCTGTTCTGCGCCCTGCCGTCGGTCCGCGCGCACGTCCGGCGCTACGTGCAGTCGCATGCGCTGCCGCTGCCGATGCCCAGCCTGCCGGATGCCGGGTTCGACGGCATCACCGAGATCTGGACCGACGACGTGGCCGGCCTCGAGGCGGTGTTCACCTCGGACGAGTACGTGGCACGGATCAGGCCGGACGAGGCGCGGTTCCTGGACCTTCATGGCTGCGCGTTCCTCCTGTCGACCGAGACCGCGATGATCGGCTGAGCTGCCGCGACCACACACCAGGAAAGGACACAGGCATGGCCTACGACCGCCGCTCGGTCGACCTGTCCGGCTACCCGGACCTCGTCGTGATCTATCTCGGCTACCGCGCGACCAGCGTGGCCGGCCTGCGCAGCATCCTGCGGATCGGGCGCGGCCTGCGCGAGATCAAGGCCGACCCGCCGCCCGGCCTGCTGTCGCACGAGGGCATGTGGTTCGGCGTCACGCATCCCGGGTTCCGGCAGTACTGGCGCGACTTCGACAGCCTGGAGGCCTTCACCCGGGCGTCGCGGCACAAGGGCTGGTGGCGCGACTTCGCCCGCAACGCCGAGGCCGGCGGCATCTGGCACGAGACCTACCGGATCGGCGGCGGGATGGAGGCGATCTATTCCGGGATGCCGCCGATCGGGTTCGGCAGCTTCGCGCCGGCGCGGGCACCGGAGGGACCGTTCATGAGCGCGCGGCAGCGGGTCGCGGTGCGGTCCTGACCGTCAGGCGGCGCCGCGCGCCGCCAGCCGGGCGCGGTAGGAGTCCAGGATCACCGCACCGATGATCACGAGGCCGGTGATGATCTGCCGCGCGAAGTCGGTCACGCCCATCAGGATCAGGCCGTTGGCGAGCACGCCGATGATCGCCGCCCCCAGCAGGGTGCCGACCAGGGAGCCGCGGCCGCCGGACAGGCTGGTGCCGCCGATGATGACGGCGGCGATGGCGTTGAGCTCGAAGCCGATGCCCAGGATCGGGTTGGCGATGGTCAGCCGCGTCATGTACACCAGCGCGGCGATGCCGACGCACAGGCCGGTCACGGTGAAGGCCAGCACCTTGAACACGAACGGGCGGTGGCCGGACAGGCGCACCGCCTCCTCGTTGTTGCCGATGGCATAGATCATCCGGCCGAACACGGTGCGCGTCAGCACCACCCAGCCGGCGCCCAGCAGCAGCAGCGCCAGCACGAACATCACCGGCACGCCGAGCACGCTCGCGGTGCCGAAGGCGGTGAAGCTGTCGGGGAAATCGTAGATCGTGCGGGCGTTGGTCACTTCCAGCGCCGCACCCCGCGCCACGTTGAGCATGCCCAGCGTGACGATGAAGGCAGGCACGCGCCAGAACGAGGACACGAACCCGTTGCACGCGCCGCACGCCATGCCGACCAGAAGGCTGGCCGCGATGCCGAGCGCGATCGCCACCGGGTCGGACAGGTCCAGCTTCAGCACCGTGCCGGCGACCACCGCGCACAGCGCCATCACCGCGCCCACGGACAGGTCGATGCCGCCGATCAGGATGGCAAAGGTCATGCCGGTGGCGAGGATCAGGTTGATGGTGATCTGGGTGAGGATGTTCGCGACGTTCTCGTGCGTGGTGAAGTCCGGCGCGACTGCGGCGAAGAACACCACCATCGCCAGCAGCGCCAGGCCGATGCCGGCCTCGCGCAGGGCCCTGCGGGCGAGGCCGCCGCCGCGGGAAGCGGGTGCGGCGGAAGCGTTGGCGAGCGACATGGTGGGTGCCCTCAGGCTGTCTGCATGAACTGGCTGTAGGCGAGGGACAGGATGCGCTCCTCGCTGAACTCGGCCCGCGCCACCTCGCCGGCGAGCCGGCCGCGCGACAGCACCAGGATGCGGTCGCACAAATGCATCAGCTCGGGCAGCTCCGACGACACCACCAGGATCGCGCGCCCGTCGGCGGCGAGCCGGCCGAGCAGGGCGTAGATCTCCGCCTTGGCGCCGACGTCGATGCCGCGCGTCGGCTCGTCGAGCATCAGCACCGGCGCGTCGTCGCCCCACAGCCACTTGGCCAGCACCACCTTCTGCTGGTTGCCGCCGGACAGCTGCACCACCGGCTGTTCCGGGCCGCTGAGCCGGATCGCTAGCTCCGCGGTCATGCGCTCCGTCGCCTCGCGTTCCGCGCCACGCAGGACGAAGCCGGCCCGGGTGACGCGGCGGAGGCGGGCGAGGGTGGTGTTCACCCGCGCCGCCATCGGCAGCACCAGGCCTTCCTCCTTGCGGTTCTCCGTCACCAGGCAGATGCCGGCGCGCACCGCGTCGCGCGGCGAGCGGATGGTCACCGGCCGGCCGTCGCGCAGGATGCGGCCGCCGGCAAGCGGATCGGCGCCGAAGATCGCCCGCACCAGCTCGGTCCGCCCGGCGCCGACCAGGCCGGCC
>CAXTOD010000374.1:0-2827 GCA_964245705.1 uncultured Acetobacteraceae bacterium | reverse complement strand
TAGCTGTTCAGCTCGGTGCGCATCCGGGCACGCTCCTTGTGCTCGGCGACGCGCTGGCGAAACAGGTTCATGGTCTGCCGGAACAGCGCCGGGACGGTGGCGGGGCTGGACGAACCGGTGAACGAGGTGGTGGTGGACATTGGAGTTGCTCCATACTCTTGTGCGGTGCAACATATTGCGTCTCCACCCGGGACGCAAGCGTTTTTGTGCAGTGCAACATCTGCGAGCGGCTAGAGGCAGCCATGCGGGCGGTACAGCGGGTCGTTCATGGCATCTCGACCAGTTCGAGCGTGCCGGGCGGCGGCGGCGGCCGCAGCAGGTCGGGGTGCTGGCCGCGCAGCATCGGGCCGAGCAGGCGCAGCGGGCCGCCATGCGACACCACCACCGCGGCGACGCCGGCGCCGGTCAGGGCGTCCCGCACCTGCACCGTCCGCTCGACCAGGGCACGTCCGGATTCGCCTCCGGGCGGCGTGAAGCCGACCGGGTCGGCGGCCCAGCGGTCCAGCGCGGGGCGCGGCAGCGCGTCCCAATCCTGCCCGTCCCAGGCGCCGAAATCGAGCTCGACCAGACGCGGGTCGATCCGCACCGGGATGTCGAGCAGCGCGCCCAGCGCTTCGGCCGGCTCGCGGCAGCGCCGGAGCGGGCTGGTGTGGATTGCGCGCGGGACGATCGGACGCAGCGTCGCCGCCAGCGCCGGCATGGCGGCCTGCCAGCCGGGCAGGAGCGGCAGGTCGGCGCGGCCGTAGCATCGTCCGGGCGGCACCCGGACCGGCGGGTGCCGCAGCAGGCCGATGCTAGTCCTCGTAATGCGCCGTCACCAGATGGTTGAGCAGGCGGACGCCGAAGGCGGTGGCGCCCTTGGGCACGCCCGGCGCGTCCTTCGAGGCCCAGGCGGTGCCGGCAATGTCGAGATGCGCCCAGGGCACGTCGCCGACGAAGCGCTTGAGGAACTGGGCCGCGGTGATCGAGCCGCCGGGGCGGCCGCCGATGTTCTTCATGTCGGCGATGTCCGAGCGGAGCGCCTTGTCGTACGCCTCGCCCAGCGGCATCCGCCACAGCTTCTCGCCCACCGCCTGCCCGGCCTCCAGGAGGCGGTTGGCCAGCGCGTCGTCGTTGCCGTAGAGGCCGGCGTGCTCGTGTCCCAGCGCCACGATGATGGCGCCGGTCAGGGTGGCCAGGTCGACGATCGCGCGCGGCTTGAACCGGTCCTGGGCATACCAGAGCACGTCGGCCAGCACGAGGCGGCCCTCGGCGTCGGTATTCAGCACCTCCACGGTCTGGCCGGAGGCGGTCTTCACCACGTCGCCGGGGCGCTGGGCGCGGCCGGACAGCATGTTCTCCACCAGGCCGACCAGGCCGACGGCGTTGACCCTGGCCTTCCGCCCGGCCAGGGCCGCCATCAGGCCGACCACCGTGCCGGCGCCGGCCATGTCCCACTTCATGTCCTCCATCCCGCCGGCCGGCTTGATGGAGATGCCGCCGGAGTCGAACGTCACCCCCTTGCCGACGAAGGCGATGGGGGCGGCCTTGGGGTCGGCGGCGCCCTGCCACTGCATCACCGCCATGCGGGCCGGCGCCTCGCTGCCCATCGCCACCGCGAGCAGCGCACCAAAGCCCAGCTCCCCCATCTGCTCGGGGGTGAGGATCTCGACCGACAGGCCGAGCGCGGACAGGGCGGCGATGCGGTCGGCGAACACCGGAGGGGTCAGGACGTTGGGCGGCTCGCTGACCAGGTCGCGTGTGAGGAAGGCGCCGTGGGCGACCGCCTTCAGCGCCGGCCAGGCGGAGGCGGCGGCCTCGGCGGCGGCGGGGGACAGCACGGCGAGGCGCTCCAGCTTGGGGCGCTCGTCCGGCTTCTGCGTGGTGCGGTAGCGGTCGAACCGGTAGCTCGACAGCACGGCGCCCAGCGCCGCCTGGGTGCCCAGCGCCGCCGGCAGGCCGTCCACCGCGATCGCGGCGACGGGACTGCTCTTCAGCGCGGCGTAGGCGGCGCTGCCGGCGGCCTCGGCCGCGGCGGCGTCGATCTCGGCGGTCTTGCCGAGCCCGATCAGCACGATCCGCGACAGGCCGCCGCCGGGTCCGGGCAGCAGGAGGCTCTTGGTCTTGCCGAACGAGAACTCGCTCGCGTCCACCGCGCGCGACACCGCGCCGCCCGTCGCCTCGTCGGCGGCGCGGTAGAGCGCCGGCCGGTCCCCGTCCTCCGGCACCAGGAGCGCCAGCGCGCCGCGGACCGGCAGGACGGCGCGGCTATACTCGATGTCCAGCATGAACGGGCGCTCCGGCGTTGCGGTCCCGACCACACGGCGCTCGGGAGTGCTCCGGGCTTTATCCGCTCGGGGCCGGACCGCCGCAAGGCCGGGCGGCTTTGCAACCCTTGGCGGCTTCGCCTACTCCCCGTCACATGATCGTAGGTTCAGCCCCTCCCCTTCCGGATGCCGCCGGTTCCGGCGCGGACGACGCGCTGCTGGCGCTGGCCGGCAGGCTCGCGACGGAGGCGGCCGCGCTGATCCTGGAGATACGCGCCGGCGGCTACCGGACCACGTTCAAGGAGGACCGGTCCCCGGTCACCGAGGCCGACCGGCAGGCGGAGCTGCTGATCCTGGCCGGGCTGCGCGCCGGCTCGCAGGTGCCGGTGGTGGCGGAGGAGGAGGTGGCCGCCGGCATCGCGGTGGCGGCGGGCGACGCGTTCTGGCTGGTGGACCCGCTGGACGGGACGAGGGAGTTCGCCGCCGGGTCGGACAACTTCACCGTCAACATCGGCCTGGTGCGGCACGGGCGCGCGGTGCTGGGCGCGGTGGCGCTGCCGGCGCACGGCACGCTCTACCTC
>CAXTOD010000373.1:0-2842 GCA_964245705.1 uncultured Acetobacteraceae bacterium | reverse complement strand
GCTCGGTGCCGAGCCCGAGGCCGCCGGTCGCGGCCGGCAAGGGAGCGGACAGCGCGCCGGCGTCCCGGAGCAGCGCGATGCCTTGGTCTGGAAACGCGCCGTCGCGGTCGCAGCGTCCGGCCTCGACCTCGATCTCCGGCAGCGATGCGCGCAGCCGGTCGAACAGGGCCGGCTCAGACAGAGCGGTGCTCGTGGCTGCCGTGTCCCGCATGGTCGTTGTCGTGGATGCCGGGGTTGGGGGCGGTGTTGCGGTCGCCGCTTTCCACCGCAGGGGCGGCACCGGGATGGTCGCCTGGACCCTTCTTCAGGGCGTTGCCGCCCGGCGCCTTGTGCGTGCCGCCCGGATCGATGCCCTCGACCGGAACGTTGCCGGTGGTTTGTCCGTGGTCTGCCATGGCGGAAAAAGCCTCCTGCGCTCCGGATGGAGACGTGCCGGACGGGCGGGGGGTTCCCCCCCGGCTCAGGCGGCCGGGCGTTCCCGCCTGCTCTCGGTGCGCAGCTGGCCGCAGGCGGCCAGGATGTCCTGGCCGCGCGGGGTGCGGATCGGGGAGGCGAAGCCGGCGTCGGTCACGATCTGCGCGAAGCGGGACAGCCGCTGACGGGTCGAGGGCTGGTACTGGCTGCCGGGCCAGGGGTTGAACGGGATCAGGTTTACCTTGGCCGGGATGCCGGCGATCAGCCGCACCAGGGCGCGCGCTTCCGCCTCGCTGTCGTTCACCCCGTCGAGCATCACGTACTCGAAGGTGATGCGGCGCGCGTTGGAGGCGGCCGGGTAGCGCCGGCAAGCGGCGAGGAGCTCGTTGATGGGATACTTGCGGTTCAGCGGCACGATCTCGTCGCGCAGCTCGTCGGTCACGGCATGCAGGCTGACCGCCAAGTTGACGCCGAGCTCGGTGCCACAGCGGTCCATCATCGGCACGACGCCGGAGGTGGACAGGGTGATGCGGCGGCGCGACAGGCCGATGCCCTCGCCGTCCATCACGATGCGCATCGCCTTGGCGACGTTCTCGTAGTTGTACAGCGGCTCGCCCATGCCCATCAGCACGACCGTGGACAGGAGGCGGGAAGTCTCGCCGTGCGGGCTCGGCCACTCGCCGTAGCTGTCGCGGGCGGCCATGAACTGGCCGACGATCTCAGCCGAGCCCAAGTTGCGGGCGAGCTTCTGGGTGCCGGTGTGGCAGAAGCGGCAGGACAGGGTGCAGCCGACCTGGGAGGAGATGCACACCGCTCCCCGGTCCTCGCGCCGGTCGGGGATATAGACGGTCTCGGCCTCCTGGCCGTCGCGGAAGCGGAACAGGAACTTGCGGGTGTCGTCGGTGGCGGTCTGCACCACGGCCGGGTCAGGGCGGCCGATCACGAAGCGGGCGGCCAGCTTCTCCTGCAGCGGCCGGGCCAGGGTGCTCATCGCCGCGAAGTCGGTGACGCCCTGGTGGTAGACCCAGTGCCAGACCTGCTTGGTGCGGAACGGCTTCTCGCCGATGCCGACGAGTGCCTCCGTCAGTTCATCGCGCGACAGGCCGACGATCTCGCGGCGTCCGTCCGGCAGCACCGGCGGCGGCGGCGCGAACAGGGCCGCCTTGGCTAGGATGCGGTTCCGCTCCGGCGCCGACAGGTCGTGGTCGTCGTGCGAGGGCGGAGCGGAGAGGCTGTCTGGCGGGGTCATGGCTGCTACCGGTGGCGGCGAGGCAGTGCAGATGGCACGGGGGACGGGCGGAACAAGAGGGAGATGCGTCCCACGGTCAACTGAACGTGAGGCTGAGCGGCCGCATCTTATTTAGGAGAACGTGTCACATTGGCGCCACGTTTGCGACCATGATGATGCCGGCATCCCGATGGGTGCCGGGACGGAGCTCGACATGAACGACCAGGAATACAACGCGAAGCTGGACGAGCTCGACCACCTGCTGAACGATTTCGACGTGCCGATGGAGCCGGCGCGGGTGTGGGAACTGCTGGCGGAGGTGTCGCACCACGACCTGCAGCAGGCCGGGCACATCTGAACGGCGGTCACGAGCGTCGGGCGGCGAGGAGGAACTCGCGGTTGCCTTCCGGGCCGGTGATCGGGCTCGGCTCGATCCCCAGCACCTGCCAGCCGGGCAGGTCGGCCCACCAGGTCCGGATGGCGTCGCAGACCTGCTGATGGATGGCGGGGTCGCGCACGACGCCGCGGGTACCGATCGCTGACCGTCCCGCCTCGAACTGCGGCTTGATCAGGGCCACTGCCCAGGCGCCGGGGGCGCACAGCGCGAGCGGCGCCGGCAGGATCGTGCGCAGGCCGATGAAGCTGGCGTCGCAGACCAGGGCGCCGACCGGGTCGGGAACCTCGGTCGCGGTCAGGGTGCGGGCGTTCAGCTTCTCGTGCACCACCACGCGTCCGTCGGTGCGCAGCTTCCAGGCGAGCTGGCCGTGCCCGACGTCGACGGCGTGGACCTTCGCCGCGCCGTGTGCCAGCAGCACGTCGGTGAAGCCGCCGGTGGAGGCGCCGATGTCCAGGCAGACGAGGTTGTCCGGCGACAGGGCGAAATGGGCCAGCGCGTGCGCCAGCTTCAGTCCGCCGCGCGACACCCAGGGGTGGTCCTGGCCGCGCAGCGACAGCGATACGTCGTCGGGCAGCGCGTCGCCAGCCTTGTCGATCCGCGTCTCGCCGCTGAACACCAGGCCGGCCAGGATCAGCGCCTGCGCCCGGGTGCGGGTCTCGACCAAGCCGCGCTCGACCAGGAGCTGGTCCGCCCGCTTCTTCACCTGGCCGCGGAGCCGGTGACGGCGGGGCTTCCGGCGCCCGGCACGCCCAGCGCCCTGAGCGCGATCTCGACGATGTGCCTGGCGTCCAGCCCGGCCTGTG
>CAXTOD010000372.1:0-2849 GCA_964245705.1 uncultured Acetobacteraceae bacterium | reverse complement strand
GCCCGTGCAGCAGGCGGCGGCCGAGGCGGGACGCGGTGCCGTCGTCGGCGGCTCCCGCGTCCCAGCGCGCGGCGAGCGCCTCGACGAAGCGGGCGGCGGCCGCCTGCGGCAGGCTGCCGAAGCGGCCGAGCGGGTGCAGGGCGACGAACTCGGTGCGCTCCGGGGCGTGCGCCAGCAGGTACTCGGCATAGGCGAGCTCGACCCGGTCGATGCCGGTCGGCACCGCGGCGCCGGCCCGGGACAGCAGCCGCGACAGGTCGAGGGTCAGGAAGGGCGGCAGGCCGTCGCGGCCGCCGAGGGCGTTCACGCGTGCGAGCCGGCGGCACCGGATCGCGCCGCGCGTGCCGCGGCGGCGGGAAAGGATCCGCGCTCCAAGCCCGTCTTCTGCCTGGTGGCCAGGGCGGCACGGGACGCGGCGGCGAAGTCGACCGGACAGTGCGCTTCCAGCCGCGCGACCGCGCCCGCCACCAGCTTGTCGAGCGCCGGCCCGGAAAAGAAGCCGCCGGCGACCAGGCAGCGCTCGATCAGGACCCGGCGGTAGGCGGCGAAGGTTTGCTCGTCCGGACGGCCGGGGTCGGTCCAGAAGGCATCGAGCGTGCCGCCGAAGGTGACGTCCGGGATGTCGTACACCGCCTGGCCGAGGGTGACGACCGGCACCCCGCAGGCCAGCGCCAGCGTGCCGGTGGTGCTGTTGATGGTGACGAGCCCCCTGGCCGGGCGCACCAGCAGGGCGATGTCGCCGGTTTCCAGGTAGTGCACGCGCTCCGCGACACCGTGCGCCGCGGCCTGCGTCGCCACCTCGTCCCGCCAGTCGCGCACCCCGTTGTCGAGCGGATGCTCCTTGACCACCAGCAGCAGGTCGGCAGGGCCGTGGGCGGCGAACGAGGCGATCACGTGCCGGATCGCCTCGTCCATGCCGTTGAAGCGCGAATGCAGCCGCACCTGGGCGTCCGCGTCGAGCTGCAGCGGGAACAGCACGTAGGGGATGCCGGTCGCGGAGATGGCAGCCAGCGTGTCGCGGGTGCGCCGTTCGGCGGCCTTGCGTCGCGACAGCTTGCGCAGCCAGCCCAGGCCCTCGGTCATGGGATGCCAGGGCCGGTAGGTGTCCCAGTGCCGGTAGCGCCAGCGGGTCAGCAGGTCGGCGGCGTTGTAGGCGACCCCCTGCAGCGCCCGGGTGCGGAACGAGGACGGCACCGGCGGGTTCTCCCCCGCCGGCGGCAGGCGGGCCGCCTCGGCGCGGTAGTACTCCGGGTCGCGCGGCAGGGTGGAATGCCCGTTCACGCCGCCGAGCTCCAGCGTCACCCAGTCCGGCCGCAGGTAGCCCTCCTCGAACACGTGCACCGGGATGTGCATCCGGGCGCAGACCGCGGTCGCGGCCCGGTGCAGCGGCCGGCAGTCGCCGAACAGCAGCACGTCGGTGATCCGGTGCCGGGTCAGGATCGCCTCCAGCGCGTCCGGCCAGTCGGCGATCGGGCCGGTGAAGTCGATCCCGCCGGGCAGGCCCCAGAACAGCCGGTCGCCGCCGTTGAAGTTGACCTTGAACACGCCGTAGCCGTCGCGGCGCAGCGCCTGGCCGATGCGCCGGAAGAACGGCCCCATCAGTCCCTGCAGCAGCAGGACGTTGCGCGCCGTCGGGAAGGCCGGATACCGGCCGACCGGGGTGATGTCCTGGCCCAGGGTGTCAGGCATCAGCCACTCCTTCGCTCGTGCGGCCGTCCTGCGACCCCGTCCTGGCGACGTGGAAGCGGCGGCGTAGCCTGCCCTGCAGGCGGCGCAGGCGCATCAACGGCGTCGGCCGCCACAACGCGTGGTCGGCCAGCCGGTCGATCAGCACCTCGGGCCCGCAGGGGAGCCTGGTGCGCGGGTCGACGTAACGCGGGTAGAGAAGCAGCGTCGCCGCCGCAAGGTCCTCGACGCAAATTGATCGACTCCGTCTCGGAATCCGGGACCGGTCGATCGTCAAACCCCAGCCGGCATAGAACGGCTGCCCGTAGGTCACCACGACCCGGCCGCGCAGCAGCGCCTCGAAGCCGGCCAGCGAGGTCAGAGTGTGCACCTCGTCGACCACGCCGATCAGCGGCGCCATCGCCCCGCCGCGGCAGATCCGGTCGGCGAAGCGCAGCGCCGCCGCGTCCGGCACGGCGCCGGCCCGGTGGCCGGCATCGACGTCGGGATGCGGGCGGTACACGACAAAGGCGTCGGGCCTCGCCGCCCGCACCTCCTGCAGCAACCGGAGGTTGTCCTGGATCGGACCGCCGCCCAGCCGCACCGACAGGTCGTCCGCGACCTGGCCCGGCACCAGCACCACCCGGCGCCCGGCTGGAGCGTCGAGCGCCGCCGCTTCCCCGCCGGCGGCGTACTGGGAGAGCCCGCCCTGCACCAGCCGGTCGATCAGCAGCCGGGCCCGCCGGCGCAGCGCGTCGTCGAACGGGTGGGTCTGCAGCAGGGTTTCCAGGTCGCTCGGGCCGGACGGGTCGAAGTAGATGCCGCTGCCGTCCACGATCACCGAGGCCGGCGGCAGCAGGTCGCTGCCCAGCCCGAGCGAGCGGATGAAGCCGTCCTCGACCCGGTGCACCGGCACGCCGGACGAAGCGGCGCGCTCCCGCAGGCCCGGCGGCATCCGCGTCGACCAGGCGGCGACCGCGCCGCGCACGGCGCCGTCCGCACCCCGCGCCGCCCGCACCGCGCCGGCTGCGTGCCTGCGGAACGGCGGGCTGCCGCGTGCGTCGGCGGTGGCGAACAGCTCGGCGATGCGGCGGCGCTTCCACAGCGACATGCCGGCGCACGCCGCGATGCCGCGGTTGGCCAGCATGACCCGCCGCCAGTCCGCCAGCAGGGCGATCGTCGCG
>CAXTOD010000371.1:0-2849 GCA_964245705.1 uncultured Acetobacteraceae bacterium | reverse complement strand
GCTGGCCGGCGACGTCACCGGCCAGCTCAGCGCCGGCGCGCAGCGGGCGATCGGCGGCTCCGTGCGCCGCTGCTACGCCGAGGACACCGAAGCCAAGAACTACGCCAGCTTCACCGCCCACCTGCTGGTCACGGTGGACGAGACCGGGGAAGCGCGGCTGGTCGACTTCAAGCCCGACACCGCCGCCCGCATGGCGGCCGATCCGGAGTACCGGGCCCTGGCCGAGCGCGCCCGCGACGCGGTGCTGAACCCGACTTGCGCCAAGCTGCCGATCCCGCCCGCGCTGCTGGGCCGCACCCAGCAGCTCAGCTTCGTTTTCCGCCCGTGACGGTCTGGTTTGTGACGGGCGAGCCCAAGGAGAACGCCATGTCCATCATCAGCGCCAGCAGCGAGGGCCTGACGCGTCGGCGCCTCCTCGGCAGCACCCTCGCCGGCGGCATCCTCGCCACGCCGCTGTCTGCCTTCGGCCAGGGCGTGTCGGGAAGCGCGCCGGGAACCGCGCCGCCGGGCGCTCCCGCTGCCGGGCCGAACGCGCCGGGCAGCGCCGAGATCACCGTGGACCAGGCCCGCACCGCGCCGATCCCGATCGCGATTCCTTCGTTCGGCCCCGGCATCGGCGACCAGATGACGCAGGTCATCAGCGACGACCTCGCCGGCTCCGGCCTGTTCCGCCCGCTGGGTGCGGCCGCCTCCGCCGGCGGCCCCGGGGTGCCGGACTTCGCCAGCTACAAGAGCCTGGGCGCGCAGGCGCTGGCCCAGGGCACCACCTCCGGCTCCGGCGCCGGGGTGCGGGTCGAGTTCCGGCTGTGGAACGTGCTGACCGGGCAGCAGCTGCAGGGCACCGCCTACACCACCAGCGGCGCCAACTGGCGGCGCATCGCCCACATCATCGCCGACGTGATCTACGAGCGCATGCTGGGCGACAAGGGCTACTTCGACACCCGCATCTGCTACGTCGCCACCTCCGGCCCGCGCACCCATGAGACCACCCGGCTCGCCATCATGGACCAGGACGGCGCCAACAACCGGTTCCTCACCGGCGGCGAGTGGCTGGTGAAGACGCCGCGCTTCCATCCCACCCGCGACCAGATCGCCTTCATGAGCTACGCCAACGACCGGCCGCGGGTGTACCTGTTCGACCTCGGCAGCGGCCGCCAGCAGGTGCTGGGCGAGTTCTCCGGCATCAGCTTCGCGCCCCGCTTCGCGCCCGACGGCAGCTCGGTGGTGATGTCGGCCACGCGCGGCGGCGGCTCCGACATCTTCACCGTGTCCCTCGGCGGCGGCACGCCGCGCCAGCTCACCGACTCCGGCGCCATCGACACCAGCCCGTGCTACAGCCCGGACGGCAGGGAGATCGTGTTCAACTCCGACCGCGGCGGCAGCCCGCAGCTCTACATCATGGGGGCGGGCGGCGGCGGCGCGCGTCGCATCTCCTACGGCTCCGGCACCTACGGCTCGCCGGTGTGGAGCCCGCGCGGCGACCTGATCGCCTTCACCCGGATCGGCTCCGGCGGGTTCGCGATCGGCGTGATGGCGCCGGACGGCACCGGCGAGCGCATCCTGACGCGCGGCTTCACCGTCGACAGCCCCACCTTCTGCCCCAACGGCCGCGTGCTCGCCTATGCCAGGCGGGGCGTCGGCGCGTCGTTCTCGCTCGGGCAGATCGACATCGCCGGCTTCAACGAGCGCACGATCCCCACCTCCGGCGGCGCGGAAGCGCCGGCCTGGTCGCCGCTGAAGGGTTGACACGCCGCCGGTTCGACACACCGCCAACGAAAAGTGAGGCAGCGCGCGGGATCGAACCCGCTCCCGGAGCGTTGCCGACTTGACCGGATGCGAAACGAGGCGGTATCCGCGGAAGCCAGGAGCCGTCCGCCGGATGCCGTCCCCGTGCTCGCCGCCCCGAGCGCGGCCGGACGGTATAGCCGGTCGGCCGAATGCGTACGCCACACCTTCCAGGAACCAGCACCATGAAACTGAAGCTTCTCGGAGCGCTCGCTCTCGTCGCGGCGCTCGCGGCCTGTTCGGACGACAAGGCGGCCAACAGCGGCACCGCATCGGGCCTCGGCGCCACTTCCGCCCCGACCGGCGCCGCCGCTCCGGGCAGCGAGGCCGACCTGGTCGCCAACGTCGGCGACCGCGTCTACTTCGAGTTCAACCAGAACAACCTGTCGAGCGAGGCGCAGGCCACCCTGGACCGCCAGGCCGCCTGGCTCGCGCGCTATCCGCAGGTCACGGTGCAGCTCGCCGGCAACTGCGACGACCGCGGCACCGACGAGTACAACATCGCGCTCGGCAACCGCCGCGCCAACGCCGCCCGCGACTACCTGGTGGCCAAGGGCGTGTCGGCCGACCGCATCTCCACCATCTCCTACGGCAAGGACCGCCCGACCGCGACCGGCGACGACGAGCAGTCCTGGGCGCAGAACCGCAACGCGATCACCGCCGTCCGCTAGCCCGGCCCGAACCCCAGTCCCGGCCTGACCGCACGCGCGCCCTGGGGTTCTCCCCGGGGCGTTCGCGTTTGCGGCGCCCTGCGCGCCGGCCGGGGCAACTTCATGCGGTCGGCGATCTGTCCTAGCCTCCATCGCGCCAGCCATGCCGCCGGCCTGCTTGAGCTTCGGGGATTGTCCATGCGTCCTGTGTCTTCCCTTTCGCGATGCGCCGTGCTGCTCGGCCTCGGCGCCCTGGTCGCGACCGGCGGACCTGCCCGTGCTCAGATGGAAAGCCGGGAAGGGATCTCGCTGCAGAACCAGATCCTCGAGCTGCGTCACGAGCTGGAGCAGCTGGAGAACGGCGGCGGTGGAGGCGGTGGCGCGCCGGTGGCGCCCCCGGTCGGCGGCCAGCCC
>CAXTOD010000370.1:1744-2854 GCA_964245705.1 uncultured Acetobacteraceae bacterium | reverse complement strand
GCGCCGGACGCGGTGGCGCCGCCGATGCCAACCCGGACCCACGGCCCGAGCCTGCGCGCCAGCACCGCTTCCGCTTCCAGACCGACCACGACCCCCAGGATCACGCGCGGATGCCCTTTCGGCAGCGCCGGGCCGCAGGCCGCCCGCTCAAGGACCGCCCCACCTAGAAACCGAACGACACCCGGCTGCTGTTGCTGCGGCCGAGCAGGCGGTAGCGCGACAGCGCCAGCAGCGGGAAGAACAGCCTGTAGCCGTGGTAGCGCAGGTAGAACACGCGCGGAAAGCCGACCGCGTTGTACGGCTGCTCCTCCCACTCGCCGCGCTCGTCCTGGATCGCGAGCAGGTGGGCGACGCCGCGCGCCACCGCCGGATGGTCCCGCTGTCCCGCCGCCATTAGCCCGAGCAGCGCCCAGCCGGTCTGCGACGGCAGGCTGCGGTGGTAGCGCCCAGGTGCGGCGTCCTCGAAGCTGGCGCAATCCTCGCCCCAGCCGCCATCGGCCCGCTGCACCGACACGAGCCAGTCCACCGCCCGCACCACCGCCGGATCGTCCGGCGCCACCCCCACCGCGTTCAGCGCGCACAGCACCGACCAGGTGCCGTACACGTAGTTGGTGCCCCAGCGCCCGAACCAGGAGCCGTCCGCTTCCTGCTCGCGTCGCAGGAACGCGATTCCCCGCTCCACTGCCGGCCGGTCCGCGTCCAGGCCGAGCTGGCCCAGGAACGACAGGCAGCGCGCGGTCACGTCTGCGGTCGGCGGGTCCAGCAGCGCGCCGTGGTCGGAGAAGGGCAGGTGGTTGAGGATGTCGGTGTCGTTGTCGATGTCGAACGCGCCCCAGCCGCCGTTCGTGCTCTGCATGCCAACGATCCAGGTGCGCGCCCGCGCCAGCGCGTGGGCGTTGACCGCCGGGTCGTGCCGGTGCAGCAGCATGCCGACCACCGCGGTGTCGTCCACGTCCGGATAGTGCGGGTTGTTGTACTGGAACGCCCAGCCGCCCGGGGGCAGGCGCTTGTTGCGCACCGCCCAGTCGCCCCGGACGTCCAGCACCTGCAGCGGGCGCAGCCAGCCCGCCGCCCCGTCCAGCCGCGCCGTCGTCGCCTCCGACGCCGCAC
>CAXTOD010000370.1:0-1734 GCA_964245705.1 uncultured Acetobacteraceae bacterium | reverse complement strand
GGCCGCCTCGGCCAGGGCATGTCCGGCCCGCCCGGTGTCCCACACCGGCGACACGCAGGGCTGGCAGAACGCCTCGTCGCCCTGCTCGATCAGCAGCCGGCGCACCGACGCCCACGCCGTGGCCGCCGCCGGGTCCGCATCCGGTCCGTCGAGCCGGACGCCGAGCGCGTCGAACATCATCACGCTGTTGGCCATCGCCGGGTAGATCGCGCCGAGCCCGTCGGTCCCGTTCAGCCGCGGGGCGACGAACGCCTGCGCCGCCCTGATCGCCCGGCGTCGCACCGGGCCCGGCGTCAGCCGCTCGACCGGGCGCAGCAGCTGGTCCACCACCTTGAACACCGGGCCCCAGGCGGACCGGTACGGGCCGCGGGTCCAGTCCCGCACGCGCTCCGGGTCCTGCCGGAACAGCTCGCGGATGTGCACGCCGCGCGGGTTGCGCGCCCGCGGCCGGAGGGCTGCCAGTACCAGCAGCGGCACCAGCACGGTGCGCGACCAGTACGACATGTTCCAGATGTTGAAGAAGAACCAGCGCGGCAGCAGCACGATCTCGACCGGCATGACCGGCGTGCCGCGCCACGGGATCTCGCCGTAGAGCGCCAGCTGGAACCGGGTGAACACGTTGGCTCGCTCCGCCCCCCCAGCCTGCAGGATGGCGTCGCGCGCCCGCCGCATGTGCGGCGCCTCCGTGTCGTCGCCGATCGCCTTGAGCGCGAAATACGCCTTCACGCTGGCCGACAAGTCGAACCGCCCCTCGTGATAAAGCGGCCAGCCGCCATGCGGCCCCTGGATCCGTCGCAGGTAGATCCCGAGCCTTGCCTGCAGCGCCGGGTCGATCCGGTCCAGGTAGTGCTCGAGCAGGACATACTCGGCCGGAATGGTCGCGTCGGCCTCCAGGTCGAACACCCAGTGCCCGTCCGGCTGCTGCCGCCCCGCCAGCGCGCCCTGCGCCCGCACGATCGCGTCCGCCAGGACGTCGTCGTCGGCCTCCGCGACGGGAACGGTTTTCTCCAGGGTGCTCAGCATGAGATGCTCCGGCCGGCTGGTGGCCGGAGCAAACGGGGAGGACGGGTCATCCTGCGCTCGCTCGGGTCAGTGGCGGCTACCGGAAGCCGGCGGCCCGGATGGGGATGACAGCGCGCTCGCGGCCGCCACGCCGGACCTCATTGCACCTTCGATGGTGGCGGGCAAGCCTGTGGCGGTCCAGTCGCCGGCCAGCACGAGGTTCGACACCGCAGTGCGACATTCCGGACGCAGCCGCTCCTGCGCCGGGGTGGCGGCGAAGGTGGCGCGCTTTTCCCGCACCACCCGATGCGGCGGCAGCGCTTCCGGCAGCGCCCCGGACGGCGCGCCCGGCCGCAGGAACGGCCCGACCACCGCGCGCAGCTCCTGCCAGATCCTGCCTGCGAGCGCGTCCGGCGCGTCGCCTGCCAGGTGGTTGGCCGCACTCACCGTCACCGACAGGATGCCCGGCTTGACGAACACCCACTCCGTCAGTCCGCCGACCACGCCGGCGAAGCGCGCCCGCGCCAGGTCGCCGACCAGGTGGTCGGCCACGTCGGCGCGGAAGTGCAGGTTGAGGATGCTTTCGAACGCGTCCGGCACCACCAGTCCCGGCAGCGCCTCCGCCGCCACCTCGCGCACCGTCTGCGCCGGCAGCGCCAGCACCACCGCGTCGTCCCCTTCGAGCGCAACCTCGCCGCCGGACAGGCGCAAACGGTCCACCCGGCCCTTCGC
>CAXTOD010000369.1:0-2857 GCA_964245705.1 uncultured Acetobacteraceae bacterium | reverse complement strand
TCATGGGCGGTGGAATGGAAGTGGTGGAACGAATAGACGCCGTTGCGCCACTGCGGCGGCCAGCCGTTCCGGGCGAACAGCGCCTCGTGCGAGGAGGCCGGGTCGCCGCCCGCCACCGGCAGGGCGGCGCGATACAGGATCACCGGAAGATGCTCGTTGTTCGGCACCCAGCCGTTCCAGGCGAGGAGGAACGACTCCACCCTCCCCTCCGCTTCCGCCACCTCCGCGCCGGCCTTCGTCAGCATGATCCCGAGGCTCGCGAGGAGGGCCTGGAAGCGCCGCCGATCCAGATCCATCGGAAAACCTTCACAGTCCGGCGGATGACCGCCGTTGGGATTGAGCGCGCCTCGCCCGACGCTGCTGCTGATCGCGCTGCTGCCGGTCGCCGTGCTGCCGTTCGCCGGGCCGACGCGCGCCGGGATCAGCCGACGGCGTCGCGGTGGCCGTCCTCCGCCGGCGGATGCGTGGCCTCGATCGCGGTAAAGGCGTCGTGGATGCGGTAGCTGTGCTCGGCCCCCTTCGGCACGATCCAGGAGCTGCCTGGCTCCAGGATCACCGTGCTGCCTTCCAGGACCAGTTCGGCCCGGCCGGCGACGACGTAGCCGACCGTCTCGTACTCGCGCCTGACCGGCTCGCTGGCGTGGCCGGCGGGCACCTTGTCCCACAGGCGCATCGAGATCGCGTCGCCGCTGGCGAGGTAGCGCTGTCCCTGCGGGCCCTGCTGCGAGTCCGCGACGTCGATCCTGCTGGCGCTGCTGTCGGTCATCGGTCGCTCCGTCCTGTCGGTCGACCGTTAAGCCTCGGGACGACCAACGGTTGCCGCGGCACGTATCGGGCCGGTCACAGCACGAGGCAGACCAGATAGCCGGCCGCACCCGCGAACCAGACCGCTCCGGGCAGGCTCCCCGACGTCGCGGCGTAGCCTGCGGTCGCCAGGAGGGGGCCGACCACCGCGGCCAGGTTGGCCAGGCTGGACAGCGTGCCCTGCAGCTCGCCCTGCCGGTCCTCGCCCACGACCCGGGACATCTCGGCCTGCAGCGCCGGCACGCCGATGCTGCCGGCGGCGAGCAGCGGCATGATCGCGAACGGCATCCAGCCGCGGTTGGACAGGCCCATCAGCAGGGTGCCGCTGGCGTCGCACAGCATGCCGACGCGCAGCGTGCGGCGCTCGCCGAGGCGGGTGGTGAGCCGGCCGGCGAGGAACGCCTGGGACAGGGAGAACAGCAGGCCGAAGCATGCGAACGACCAGCCGACCAGCGCCGGCGTCCAGCCGTAGCGCGCCTGGCCGTACAGCACCCACAGCGAGGCAGGGATCTGTCCCAGCAGGCACAGGGCGCAATAGATCGCGATCAGCGAGCCGAGCGAGCGCAGGCCGCCGAGCCAGGCCAGGGCGGCAAACGCGTTGAGCTGGGACAGGCGCAGGGGCGACCGGCTGCGCTCGCGCAGGGGCTCGGGCAGCAGGACGATCGCCAGCACGAGGTTGACGCCGTTGAACAGGGCCGCGGCCAGGAACGGCAGCACCGGGGACACCTGGCCCAGCGTGCCGCCGAGCGCCGGGCCCGCGATCCAGCCGAGGCCGAGTGCCGCGTTCATGGTGCCGTAGCGGCCGGCGCGCTGTTCCGGCGGCGTCAGGTCGGCGATGGTGGCGGAGATCACCGCGAGATTCGAGGCGGTCATGCCGCCGATCGCGCGCGCCAGGTAGAGCAGCCAGAGGGTCGGCGAGAATCCCGTCAGCAGGTAATCCAGCGCGCCCCCGGCCAGCGACAGCAGCAGCACCGGACGGCGGCCATAGCGGTCGCTGAGTGCCCCCAGCACCGGCGCGAACAGGAACTGCATCAGCGCGAAGCAGGCGAGGAGGGCGCCGTAGTCCAGCGCGATCGGGCCGTGGCTCAGTCGGCGCAGCACGGTGGGCAGGATCGGGATGATCAGCCCGACGCCGGTCGCGTCGATCAGGGCCGCGAGGTAGAGCACGGCGAGTGGGCGTGTCATGGCGGGTCCGGTCGCAGGAGGGCGGCGTCGCCCGGGAGGCGGAAGCGGGCGGCGCGTCCGGCGTGCCGAAGGCTACCCCGCCGCCTCGGAAAGGCTGTCTGCCTCCTCCGGCAGCTCGGCCTCGGCGTGGCTTACCTTGATCGCGTCCAGCACCGCCTGCGGGTCGGCCGGCACCGCCATCGCCGCCGCTTCCGCATCGAGCCGGTTGCGCAGGGCCGGGTTGTCGCGTCGCATCTCCTCCAGCAGCTCGATCACCTTGGCGGTCTTCTGCTCGTTGAGGATGGCCAGCTCCAGGGTCAGCTGCTCGCGGTGCTGGGCGAGCTGGTCGGCATGGCGCTGCGTGGTCAGGATCAGCAGCACGATGTACAGCGAGCCGATGCCGATCAAGGTGTCGAACCAGGGAAACGGCGGCGGGTCCACCGCCGCGTGCCCGGTCAACGGCAGCAGGAGGTTGGCGCCGATCCAGATGGCCGTCACCACGGTGAAGGCGCCGATGAAGCGCGGCCGGCCGACCAGGCCGGTCACGCGGTCGACGATCCGCTGCACCGGGGTCGCGGCCTGGTGGTGCTCGGCATGGAGGCGCGCGATCGAGCGGATCGTGTCCTCGATGTGCGCCGGCAGGATGGGCGTCAGCTCTTCCATGGATCGTCCTGAGGTGGGCGAGCGGCTCGGGATCCGAACGTCGTCGGGGCACAACGCCGCAGCGGCAGCCGCGGATCCGGAGCCAGGCCGACGGGGCGCCATGTCGTGTTGCAACAAGGTCCGGCCGCTCACATAGTCCGCGCGGTTCAGGCGCGGAGCGGTCGATGGCAGGCAGGATGACGGTGCTGGCGGTGGTGGCGCTGGCCGGCGCGGCGCAGGCCCTCGG
>CAXTOD010000368.1:0-2873 GCA_964245705.1 uncultured Acetobacteraceae bacterium | reverse complement strand
GGTCGGGCGCAGCCAGCCGCGGCGCAGCAGCAGCGCCAGCAGCGCCGAGGCGTTGAGGATGGCGGCCAGGCTGCTCGCCAGCGGCGGCCCGACATGCGCCAGCGGGCGCATCAGCGCCAGGTTGAGGGCGAAGTTCACCACCAGGGTGGCGATGCCGATGCGCACCGGTGTCGCGGTGTCGCCGCGGGCGAAGAAGCCCGGCGACAGCACCTTGACCAGCACGAAGAACGGCAGGCCGAGCGCGTAGCCGCACAGCGACTGCGCCGACAGCACCGCGTCGCGCGCGGTGAAGGCGCCGTGCCCGAACAGCGTCGCCATCAGCGGCACCGACAGCGCCGCCAGCGCCAGCGCCGCCGGGAGGGTCAGGATCAGCCCGTACTCGATGGCGCGATTCTGCGTCGCCAGCGCGGCCTCGCCGTGGCCGCTATGCACCTGCCTGGTCAGCACCGGCAGCATGGTGGTGCCGGCGGCGTTGCCGAGCACCCCGAGCGGCAGCTGGTTGAGCCGGTCGGCGAAGTACATCAGCGACAGGCTGCCGGGCGGCAGCCAGGTGGCGATCAGCGTGTCCACGGTCAGGTTGAGCTGGCTGATGCCGCTGCCGATCAGCCCGGGCACCATGCGGCGCATCAGCTCGCGCATGCGCGGCGTCAGCCGCGGCCGCAACACACCCAGCCCCATGCCGAGCCGGTGCGAGGCGACCAGCAGCATCGCCAGCTGCACCACGCCCGAGGCGGTGAAGCCCCAGGCCGCGGCGTAGGCGACGCTCGGCACGTGCGGGGTCAGCCACAGGATGCAGCCGATGCCGACCACGTTGAAGGCGACGTAGGCGGCCGAGGCGGCGCCGAACCGGTCGAGCCCGTTCAGCACCCCCGACACCAGGGCCGCGGCGCAGATCAGGCACAGGTACGGGAAGGTGATCCGGCTCAGGCTGACCGCGAGCGCGAAGGTCGCCGGGTCGCGCGCGAGGCCGGAGCCGATCACCAGCATCAGCTGCGGCATGAACACCTCGCCCAGCAGGGTGAGGCCGAGCAGCCAGAAGCCGAGCACGCCGAGCGCCTCGCGGGCGAAGCGTCGCGCCACCGCCGGCCCCTCGCGCGCCAGCAGCGAGGAGAACAGCGGCACGAAGGCGGCGTTGAACGCGCCCTCGCCGAACAGCCGGCGGAACATGTTGGGCAGCCGCACCGCGACCTGGAAGGCGTCCTGCGCCGGACCCACGCCCATGAAGGCCGCCAGCAGCTGGTCGCGCACCAGGCCGAGCACCCGGCTCAGCATGGTCCAGGCGCCGACCGTCAGGAAGCCCTTGAGCATCCGCCTGATGTACGCGCGGCCCCGGGCGCTGTCACCTCGGCGCGGCGGCGGCCGAGCCACGCGGCATGCGATTTGAGTCCACTTTCGCCCGTTCCTGCTATACGCGTGAGTGACGGCCTCGTAACGGTAGCGGATCTGCAACGACTGCGCCGCGCGGCCGCCCGACGTCCCTCACGACCTCCTTGCGGAGCCGTTCCGATGACCGCGCAGATCACGCAGCTCCGCGTCGGCGACGAGAACTTCCTCGTCACCAGCATGATCGATCGCTGCCCGAGGTCGATGATGCTGCGCGAACTGGTGCGCAACGCCGTCGAGGCCGCGCAGACCGCGCCGCCCGGCGAGGGCCGCGTCGAGATCTCCGGCATCGAGCTCGACGGCGCGATGAAGCTCGCGATCTGGAACTCCGGGCACGGCATGGATGCGGAGGAGTTGTTCCGGATGTGCGACATCGCCTCGTCGATCCGCAAGCAGAACCGCCTCGACCAGAACTTCGGCATGGGTGCCAAGGTGGCGTCGCTGCCCTCCAACCGCCACGGCATGCGCTACCGCTCCTGCCGGGAGGGCCGTGTCTGCGAGGTGATGATCGGCCAACGCGGCGGCGTCTACGGTCGGCTGCGCCGGGTGCTCGAAGGGTCCGATGCGCCGCACGACGTGCTCGACGTCACCGAGGAGGCGCTCGCCGAGGGGCGCGGCCTGGAGCAGGACTGGACCGAGGTGGTGCTGCTCGGCAACCATCCGGCACAGCACACGCTGAGCGACCCCTACGACGGCGAGCCGCGCATGCCGCCCCACTGGATCGCCGAGGAGCTGCAGAAGAAGTTCTTCCGGCTGCCCCACGACATCCCCGTCATCCTGCACGAGAACGCCAACATCTCCGGCGAGCTGCACCGCTTCCGTTCCGTCGCCGAACGCCTCGACGGGCACTACACCCGCCACCAGCGCGTCACCATCGAGGACGGCGTCACCCTGCACTACGTCCATGACGGCTTCCTCGACGGCGACCCTGGCCGCACCCGCGCCTCGCTGGGTGCGCCCTACTTCGTGCACGGCTTCGCGGGGCTGATCTACAAGGACGAGATCTACGACATCTGCTGGCACCAGGAGTGGCTGCACATGGGCCCGGTCTACGGCATCCCGTTCTGTGGCCGGAACATCTCCGTGTTCGTCGAGTTCCCCCCCGACCATCCGATCCTGCCGGACGGCTACCGGCAGTTCGTGCGTCATCGCGAAGGGCTGCAGGGGCAGCTGCTGCTGCGCGAGTACGCGAGCCGGATCCACGCCAACCGGCCGCAATGGCTGATCGACCTGATCCAGCGCCATGCGCCGGACAGCGCGGTGTCCGACGAGATCAGCGCCAGCCTGGGTCGCCTGCTGCGCGAGCTGCGCGTGCCGCGACGCCTGCGCGAGATCGCACCGCCGGCCCCTGCGCCCGAGCCGGCATCGAGGATCGGGCTTCGTGGCGGGCCAAAAACCATCACTGTTGGAGTCGACCGAGTTCATGGTCGTCGGCTGCGGCCCGGCCGGAGCAACGGCGGCGCGCGAAACGGCACGATCCGGCGTTACGA
>CAXTOD010000367.1:0-2892 GCA_964245705.1 uncultured Acetobacteraceae bacterium | reverse complement strand
GGCGAGGCCCTTGGACAAGCTGCTGACCCGCGACCCGTCCGGGCAGACGATGATCGCCCGCACGCTCGGCGCGGTCGAGGCGAGCGATGCCGATCCCGTGCTGCTGGTGCTGGGGCACGACGCGGGCCGCCTCCGCAGCGCCTGTCCCGGAGCCGCCTTCGTGCATGCCGCGGACCATGCGGAGGGATTGGCCGCCAGCCTGCGCCGCGGCATCGCCGAGGCGGAGCGGGACAGCTGGGACGCGGCGCTGGTGTGTCTCGGCGACATGCCGCTGGTCCTGTCGGCCACGCTCCGACACCTGATCGGGGCATGGCGCGAGCCGTTCCCGCGGCCGGACGCCGTGCTGCCGGTACGGGACGGCAGGCGCGGCAATCCGGTGTTGTGGGACCGGCGCATGTTCCCGTCGCTGCTCGACCTGCACGGCGACGTCGGCGCCCGGTCGCTGCTGGATCGTCCGCGAACGGTCGTGCGGGCGGTGGACACGACGGATGACGGCGTGCTGGAGGATTTCGATACCCCGGCGCGGCTGGCATCGTTCCGCGGCCTTGGTCGCTGAACCCGCCCGGCCGGTTGACCACGGCCGGCGGCAGAGCCAGGAAGTGCCGCGGCATGCATGGACGCGCGCGGATGCCGCCAACCCCAGGACGGAGTGCCGGATGATCTTTCGCACCACCCGCCGCGCCGCGCGGCGACACGGCGCCGGCATCGCGGCCCTCGTCCTGCTGGCGTCCCTGGGCGGATGCGGCCAGCCGCGGACGAGCGCCGAGCTGGAACAGCAGCAGACATGTGGCCAGCAAGCCGACCGCCAGTTCGAGAAGCAGAACCGCTACCTGATGTCGGAGCGCGACCAGACCGACACTCCGTTCTCGTCCAGCGGCCTGCCGGGAAACACCACCCAGGGCCTGAACGACCAGTACAGCCGGGACCGCATGGTGGACGACTGCATGCACAGCCTGGCAGGCACCGAGCCGACAGTCCGTCCCGCCACCCCCTGATCCACACCAGGAGCACGTTTCATGGCCAAGATCATCCGCACCGAGCCGAACGCGATCATGTCCCGTGCCGTGGAATACCACGGCTTCGTCTTCACCCAGGGCATGGTGTCGCGTGATCTCGATCTCGACTTCGATGGCCAGACCCGCGACGTCCTGGCCCAGCTCGACGCGCTGCTGGAGGAGCACGGCACGGACAGCACCCGCATCCTGCAGGCGCAGATCTGGCTGAAGGACATCAACGACCGCGGCGCCTTCAACGTCCGGTGGCAGGCCTGGGTGCCGGACGGCGAGGCGCCGGCGCGCGCCTGCGTGCAGGCGGTGCTGGCCGATCCACGGATGCTGGTCGAGGTGATGCTGGTCACGACCAAGTGACGATCGTCTGATGCAAATTTGCAACAGAAGCGGCGGGCGAGTGGCGGCTCAGCCACAAGCCGCTTCCATGCCGCATGACCTTGCACCATAAGGAGTGGATGTAGCCCAAATTCTGCTTCTAGGACTGAAGTCCTAGAAGTGGTTGTTCAAGATGGCGGTTTCCGACGAAATGACGGTTCTGCCATCCCGGCTGGCCAGGTCGGGTTGCCCGCCTCCCACCCGGTTGTTACCCAGCACCTCACGGAATGGTGAGGCTAGAGACGGGCATGGCGATCGCGATAGGGACCTTGGCTAGGGCTGCCGTGTTGGCCGCGTCCTGCATGGCGATGTCGACGGCGGCCGATGCCCGCATTCACCACCGGGGCCACGCCGCCAGCATCCATCGTCATGGTCCCCGCTACGTTTATGCCGGCGCCCGCGTGATCCAGTGCGTGGCCTTCGCCCGGGCCGACACCGACATCGCGCTGTCCGGCAACGCCGACGACTGGTGGCAGAACGCCGAGGGCGTTTATGCCCGCGGCACCGCGCCGGAGATCGGCAGCGTGCTCAACTTCCGCGCCAACGGCCGCATGCGGCTCGGCCACGTCGCGGTGGTGACGGCCGTGGTCGACAGCCGCACCATCCAGATCGACCAGTCGCACTGGAACGCCAACGGCATCAGCCGCAACGTGTCGGTGGTGGACGTGTCGGAGAACAACGACTGGACCGCGGTCCGCGTCGAGCTCGGCCGACAGGGCACCTATGGCAGCATCTATCCGACCTACGGCTTCATCTATGCCCGCCCCGACACCACCGGCCGCATCGTCACCGCCCGCGGCGACGTGGTGGCACCCCGCCTCGGCCGCGCACCCTCCGACCTGCGCGGCAGCACCGAGGTCGCCGAGATGCCGGCAATGGCGCGCGACATGGTGAAGCAGGGCACCGACCTGTCGGGCGCCGTGCTGTCCGACGACGCGCCCGACCGCGCCCTGCGCTGAGCGTTCCCGCCGCCGGGCATCCGGTCGCGGCCCGTCCAACTGCCGCCGCAATCATGCGTCATGACGGATGCTTCCGGAGTGGACGGGGATCATCATGCGGCGTCGCAGTCTTGGCCGAACGTCGGGCGCAGCCCTGCTGGCGCTGGCGGCGCTTGCCCGACCGGCCCATGCCGTGCCTGGCTACGTGGTGCAGGGCATCAACATGCGGGCCGGTCCCGGAGTGGATTATCCCTGGATCGCCTCCCTGCCGCCCGGCACGCAGGCGGAAATCTTTGGCTGCCTCGACGGCTACACGTGGTGCGACGTGGCCGCCGTCGGCGCGCGCGGCTGGGTGGCCGGCGTCGGGCTGAACGCGCTCTACGGCCCGCAACCGGAGCCGCTGGTCGCCTACGGCCCGCGGGTCATCCCCTTTATCGGGTTCGACTTCAACAGCTACTGGGGCACCTACTACCGCGGGCGGCCCTGGTTCAGCGGCGTCGACCGCTGGCATGGCGGCCCGCCGGGCCGGTTCGACCGCGGCCCGGGCGGCTTCGACCGCGGACCGGAAT
>CAXTOD010000366.1:0-2905 GCA_964245705.1 uncultured Acetobacteraceae bacterium | reverse complement strand
CGCTGCCGCTGCGTCCCGCGCGCCCGCATCGCGAGCGGCTGGACCTGCCGGGCATAGACATGTCCGAAGCGGTGGCCGACCGGACGATCGCGGCCGGGCCGGTGGGGGAGAGCTCGGTGGCGGACGGTCCGGTGGCGGATGGGGCGCTGCCCGATCCCGCGGCGCGCCCCGCGTTCCGGGATGGGATCGCCCAGCGCGGGCAACAGGTGCGCGGTTGGGTGCTGCAGGCGCCGCTCACGCTGCGCGCCCTGGTGCGCGGCGACGAGATCTGGCTGGCGGTGCTGGCGTCCGGCATCGGCGTCGCCGCCGGGCTTCTGGTGGTGGCCATCAACGCGGTCACCCTGCTGATGCACCGGCAGCTGTTCGCGATCGGGGGCAGCGGCCGCATGTCCGGGCTGCTGCATCTCGATCCCTGGCGCGCGGTGCTGGTGCCGAGCCTGGGCGGCCTGGTGCTCGGGCTGTTCGGGCTGCTGGCGGCGCGGGTGCGGCCGGGCCGGCCGGTCGACCCGATCGAGGCCAACGCCCTGTTCGGCGGCCGCATGTCGTTCCGCGACAGCCTGATCGTGGTGATCCAGACCGTGCTGTCCAACGGGGTCGGCGCCTCCATCGGGCTGGAAGCCGGCTACACCCAGATCGGCTCGGCGCTCGCCTCCAAGCTCGGGCGCGCCTTCCGGGTGCGGCGGCAGGACATGCGCGTGCTGGTCGGCTGCGGTGCCGCCGGCGCGATCGGCGCCGCGTTCGACGCGCCGATCGCCGGCGCCTTCTACGCCTTCGAGCTGGTGGTGGGCACCTACGCGCTGGTGAACCTGGCGCCGGTCACGCTGGCCTCGATCTGCGCCATCCTGGTTACGCACCTGCTGGGCGGGACGGCGCCGTCGCTGGCGGTGGCGATCCCGCCCGGGATCGGCGGCCTCGACTACGTGACCATCCTGGCGCTGGGCGTGGTGTCGGCGCTGGTCGGCATCGTCATCATGCGCGGGGTGACGCTGGCGGAGTCCGTGTTCCGGCGCTCGCGCCTGCCGGTCTGGCTGAGGCCCGCGGTGGGCGGCCTCCTCGTCGGGCTGATGGCGCTGATCACGCCGGCGGTGATGTCGTCCGGGCACATGGCGATGCGGCTCGGGCTCGACTCGCAGTACGGGCTGCAGACCGTTGCAATGATGCTGGTTCTCAAGGCGGTGGCGTCCGCCGTGTCGATCGGCTCCGGCTTCCGCGGCGGCCTGTTCTTCGCCTCCCTGTTCCTTGGCGTGCTGACCGGCACGCTGTTCGGCGACCTGCTGTCGCTGGTGTCGTCCAACGCCCTGTCGCCGGTGGTGTGCGCGCTGATCGGCATGAGCGCCATGGCGGTGGCGATCATCGGCGGGCCGCTGACCATGGTGTTCCTGGCGCTGGAATCCACCGGCAGCCTGCCGCTGACCAGCGCGGTGCTGGCGGCGTCGGTGGTGTCGTCGCTGACGGTGCGTCGGATCTTCGGCTATTCCTTCGCCACCTGGCGCTTCCACCTGCGCGGCGAGAGCATACGCAGCGCGGTCGACGTCGGCTGGATGCGCAACCTCACCGTGGGCCGGATGATGCGTCGCGAGGTGCGCACCATCCGCATCGACACCTCGCTCGCCGCGGTGCGCCGCGACTTCCCGCTTGGCTCGGCGCACCGGATCATCGTGGTCGATCCGTCCGGCCGCTATGCCGGGCTGGTGCTGGTCCCGGAGCTGCACGGCTCCGAGCAGGAGGTCACCCGCCTGCACGAGCTGCTGCACCTGGGGGACGTGATGCTGCAGCCGCAGATGCGGGTGCGCGAGGCGGTGGCGCTGTTCGAGACCGGCGAGGCCGACGCGCTGGTGGTGGTGGACGACCTGGAGCACCGCCAGGTACTGGGCGAGCTGACCGAGCAGTACGCGCTGCGGCGCTACAGCGAGGAGCTCGACCGCAGCCGGCGCGAGCTGTCCGGCGAGGGATGACGGCGTCGAGCCGGCTCAGGCGGTGATGGACAGCGTCCCGCTCGCCGCCGGCGCGTCCCCGGTCGCCGCGGTCACGGCCGCCCGGGCCTGGGCGTAGTCGGCCGATGCCTTGTCCACGCCCTTCTGGTCCACCGCGACGCAGCCCGGGCTGTGCGCGCGGCGGTCCGCATCCACCCGGCCCTGCGCCTGGTCCAGCGCCTGCTTCGCCACCGCCACCGCCTGGGCGTCTGGCTTCCGTGCGGCCGGATCGCGCTGTGTGCCGGTCGAGGCGCGTGCATGGCCGAGGCCGGTGATGTCCGACATGGCGGCTCCCCCTGTGATCCCGCCATCCTGCGCGGCAAGGGTTGACGAATGGTAAACCGGTCGCAGCGTCAGCCGGTCCCGCGCGACGTGCGCCAGGCGGCGCGCGGCAGGGCCAGCTCGACCTCATGGCTGATCTGGCCATTGAAGAAGTCGGCGTCGAGGATCAGGCGCACGATCTCGAAGCCGAGCCGGGCGAACAGCGCCAGCGAGGCGGTGTTGCGCGTGTCGACCAGGGAGGCCGCCGCGGTGCAGCGGTACTGCTCGAACAGGCAGTCGAGCAGGCAGGACAGCGCCTCGGTGGCGATGCCGCGCCGCCAGAACGGCGGGAACACCATGATGCCGATCAGCCCGGTCGCGGAACCCTGCCCGGCCTGCTCCACCGTCGCCTGTACGGTGCCCACATAGGCGTCGTCGCGGTTCTGCCGGATCATCCAGCTGCACCACAGGTCCGCCCCGTCCGGGGAAAGGCCCGGCCCGTCCACGCGGTCCGACAGTTCGGCCGGCGAGACCGGCGGGCGATCGGCAAGGCAGCGATACAGGGCTGGATCGGACAGGCCGGCGAACAGCGCCGGCACGTGGTCCGGGTGCAGCGGTTCGAGCGTCAGAAGCGGGCTGCGCAGGAGCGGCGGGCGCCGGGGGATTGCGCC
>CAXTOD010000365.1:0-2913 GCA_964245705.1 uncultured Acetobacteraceae bacterium | reverse complement strand
TCAGCAACGGTTTGGGAATCCTACCCGAGTCAGAGCCCACCGCCGTTGGTATGAGTTCGCCGCGTGCGATGCAGTCCGGCAGGATGACGGCGTTTCGTCCGAGCATGTCGATGTGGTCGTAGCCAGGCGGCGACAGCCGAACCACGTCCTCCGGGCGCACATCGAGGCGCTCGGCCCAAACTTGGTCCAGCGCCGTGTCCATGCAGATGGTGTTCCACGGCACGATGACGTCGACCGCCAGGCTCAGGGCCCGCGAGCTGGTTCTCCCCCCCCTCGTGGTCGCGCTGGCGCGGTTCGCCGCGCTTGCCGTGGAACACGGTGCGGGCAAGCTGGTGTCGGCCCTCGCCACGGCCGAGCTGCATCAGGATGTGCCGTCTAGCGCGACCAGGGCAGCAGGTCATCGAGACGGCTCACCAGGTACCCGTCGATCATGAGCGTCAGGCTGTCGTGCAACCAGACACAGGGCTCGACGCCGTTGAGCCTGGCGGTCTCCATCAGGGAAGCGACGATCGCCCATCGGTTTGCGCTGCGTCCCTCCAAAAGGAGCGGCGGCTCCGGGCGCTTCAGGGCGTTCGGGAGGGCGGATGCTCGCCGGTCGAGAAGCCGTCCCGCACCAGCGTGAGCTCGACCTGGAACCGGAGATCGGCGAAGACGGGGATGCCGAACCAGAAGGTGCCGCTTTTCGCGAAGTCGTTCTCGCTGAAGTAGTAGCCCATCGCGTCGTCCTGCGGTTCCGAATGCAGCGCCGCGATCCGCGTGTAGGACCCGTTGCACAGCACGACGATGGTGCGCATCACCCGCTCGCGCTCGGCCTGGGACATGGACACCCGTGCCCTGACGGTCGGCATGGCGCCGTCCCAGGATGCACGCAGGTAGAGGAAGCCTTCAAGGACGGGGCCCGCGGACGGTCCGGCCGCATCAAGCCTCGTGCAGCCGAGGCGGACCACCGTCGCGGCGGCATGGTCGATCTCCGCAGACAGGTCCAGCCGGTGTCGCGTGTGCTCCAGGTAGAGGTGGGCGTCGCTGCCGTCCTGTCGCGTCGGCAGATGCACGGTCTGCCGCAGCGCCTCCAGGGACGGATCGTGGAACGCGCAGGAGGGCAGCGCGCGGTCCGGTTCTGGTCCGGACTTCCAGCCTGCGGCAAACGGCGTCACGACCTCGCGGGCGCGCAGCGCGGCGCCGACGTTCTCCAGCAGCAGCCTTTGCAGCAGCCGTCCGCCGGTCGCCTGGGCCGGTGCCGCGGAGGCGAGGCTCGCGAACAGGGCCTGGCTCCAGGGCTGCGTCACCGCGGCGGTTTCCACCGCGCGCGCGTCGCGCTCGAACCACTTCATCAGGCAGAGATGAGCCGGGTACTGCCCGAACCCGAGCAGCTCGTCGATGCTCACCCGGCCGGAGCGGGTGTGGTTGAAGCGGTTCCAGAACACGTGACAGATGTTGACGTAGCGGCCGCTGCCGAAGCCGAGGAAGAAGGTGGCCGGAAGGATCTCCTCCAACGGAAGGAACGCCCACTCCTCGTGCACCAGCAGGCTGCCGACCGACGGGAAGTCCGGCAGGCGTGCGTGCAGCAACCCCCAGTCCGCGCGCGACGCCAGCAGGCCCTCGATCTGGTTCTGCGACAGCCGCCCGATCGCCCACCGGTCCTTCAGGAACGCCAGCAGGGGCTGGTTGTTGGCGATCTTGGGCCAATGCCAGTTGTCCGGCAGCCGGTCGATGTCCAGGCCGACGTCATAGGTGATGTCGAGGTCGGTCGGCACCTTGTGGCCGGCCCTCAGCTGCCGGACCGCAGCCGCCGGGTCGAAGCGGCGGACGAACAGGCTGTTGGACGCGACCGGGCAGAAATAGTCGAACCCGTCGAAGCGCCGCAGCGCCAGGGCGTAGGATTCGAGGTGGCCCATGAGCAGGGTGTGGCCCGACTTGTGCCGCCTGGTGTCGCCGTTGAACACGACGACGCGCGCGTGCGGCGTGACGTCCGGGATCGCGCGGCCGGGCGGCAGGTTGACCAGAAGCACCGACTCCTCGCCGGTGTAGTGCAGGAAGTTGGCGAGGTAGGCGTCCAGGAACGCGTCGCTCTCGTTGTAGAGGGTCGAGAACACGATCCGCTTCGGGTCGGGCACGACCAGGCCGCCGGGCGCTTCCGGGTCGGGATCGGCCGGCGTCCCGAACACCCGGCACTCCTTGAAGTGCAGGCAGTTGAGGCCGTCGAGCCGGACGCGCAGGTGCCGCAGCACCGGGTGTCCCGGCAGGTCGAGCACGAACGGCTCCCCGTCCGGACCGAACACCCGGTCGTCGGACTTGGACGCCAGGATGTCCCACGCGACGCCGTCGAGCGAGCCGAGCACGCTGAAGCGTAGCAGCCGCTCCGGGAACCCGCCGCGGTTGAACAGGTGGACCTTGTCCACCGCGAAGCTGCCCTGGAGATCGACCTGCCACCAAGGATCCCGCTCGCGGTCGGTATGGATGCCGAGGTCCCGCGACAGGTCGCCGTCGTTGCCGCCCCGCGCGGCCTCGGCCGGGACGCGGCTGCTCGACCAGGCCGACACCGAGCTTTGCAGCGCCGGCTTGTTCAGTGCGAGGTTGTTCATGCCGCCGAGTGTGCAACGGCCACCTGCCTCCGCAAAGGGGCCGGGCCGTTCCGCCACCACCTGATCCGGGCCGGGCGCCGCGTCCACCACGACGTGGTGCCCGGGCAGGCCTATGGTTTCGTCCTCGGTGCCGGCATCGCCAAGGGGCAGGTCAAGCGCATGGACCTCGACGCGGCCAAGGCGGCGCCGGGCGTCATCGCGGTCGTGACCAGCTACGACCGAAAGAACAAGATCGCGCAGCAGCAAACGTCGCGCTTTGAAATCAAGGCTCCCGGCGCGTCCGCCACCGGCCCGGTCAACCAGCCGCTCGACTTTGAAGTGAAGCTGCCGC
>CAXTOD010000364.1:0-2915 GCA_964245705.1 uncultured Acetobacteraceae bacterium | reverse complement strand
CGATAGGTGGTTTTACGTACGCCAGACCCGAACGGATGTGGAACTTCATGCTGCCAGCAGCGACTGGGGCCGACGCAGCGGCCTGAGGCCGCCGCGTTCTGGCTCGGCATCTCCGGTCCAGATGTAGTCGCCGGTCAGGCTGATGTGCTCCCAGCCGAGCGGAGCGACGTGCGTCCGCAGCTCCTGCGGCACAGCGACGCCTAGGCTGTTAAACGCCTCGCCGAGGTAGCGGGTGTTCCACATGATGATGGCCGCGACGATCAGGTTCAGCCCGGATGCCCTGAAGGCCTGGCTCTCGAACCGCCGGTCCCGCAGTTCACCAAGCCGGTTGAAGAACACGGCGCGGGCCAGCGCGTTGCGCGCCTCACCCTTGTTCAGGCCGACCTGAGCGCGCCGGCGCAGGTCACTGCTGAGGATCCAGTCGAGGGTGAACAGGGTGCGCTCGAGCCGGCCGACCTCACGGAGGGCGAAGGCCAGGCCGTTCTGGCGCGGGTAGGCCGCCAGCCTCCGGAGCATGGCCGAGGCGCTCGTGGTGCCGGCGCGGATGGAGACGGCAAGGCGCACGAGTTCGCCTCCACGTGCCTGATGTCCAGTACGCCGCCCACCAGGGGCTCGATTACTGGGTCGGCCGTCATGCCCGGCAGCAGGTAGATGCGCCGGTCCTTGATGTCTCGCAGGCGTGGCGCGAAGCGGAAGCCGAGGAACGGGCAGAGGCCGAACACGTGGCCGGTCGCACCACCCGTGTCGGTGTAATGCTCGCGGATCTGCAGGCCGGATCGATGCGACAGCAGGCCGTCCAGGACGTGCGGTGCTTCGGACGCGGCCGCCGCGATTACTTTGGTATGGAACGGCCCGAACTGGTCGGAGATGTGCGTGTAGAAGGCGACACCCGGCTCATTGCCATGACGAGCATTCACGTCACCCAGGCCGCTCCCCTGGCTCCCCGACCGGAAGTACTGCCCGTCGGATGACGAGCTGGTGCCATCTCCCCACACGCTTGAGAGCGGCAGGGCCCGATGCGCATCCACGAGGCAGGCAAGGGCGGCGGCGTAGGTCTCCCCGCGGATGTGCCAGTCGTGCACCCAGGCGAGCTGGCGCATCGTGACGCCGCTGCACGTCTCGGCCATCCGCGTCAGGCCGAGGTTGATCCCGTCGGCCAGCACGGTCGCCAGGAGCGTCGTCCGGTCATCTGCTGGCCGCCCGGTGCGCTGGTGGGTGAAGCAGGCCGAGAAGCCGGTCCAGCGATCGACTTCCAGCAGGAGGTCGGTGATTTGTCGCGGAGCAGCGTCCGGCGACCCTCCAGGTGTATGTCCCACACCGGCGAGAGGGCGATCGGCAGCGGGCCATCGGCCTTCATCAGGTCGAAGCTCGGCTGCGGGATCAGCGCCGCGTCGAAGGACTGGTAGTGCTGGCTGCCCTCGATCCAGACGTCCCCGGTGCGCAGGCGGTCGCGAAGCTCGGACAGGACACAGAGCTCATAGGGCCGTCGACTGATCTTCCCGTTCGGCAGCACGAAGGCGCGCCAGGAGCGCCTGATGAAGCCGACCGGAGCGTCTTCGGGCAAGCTGCGCCGCTTCGTATGCCAGCTCTCCCGCAGGATCCTGACAGCCTTGAGCAGGCTCGCCGAACTGCGGCTGCCTTGGAAGGCAAAAGCGTCGAGGAACGCTGGCGCGAAGCTCCGTAGGGTCGCATATCTGGCGAGCAGCTCGACCTTGCTGTCCGTGGCATCCGGGCGGACCAGAGTGGCTGCCTGGCTCACGTGCCGGACGAAACGCTGCCACCCCATCTCACGCTCGATCGCCACGATCGGATCGCGTTGCTCATTGTGCGCGGTGATGACCGCGCTGCCGATGACCGCGAAGGCCATGACATGCGCCTGCAGGTCCCGAACCGACAGCATGACCTTCTGCTCGGTCCGGCGCTCGGCCTTCCGGGCCAGACTGCCCATGAGCTTGTCGGCCATGCTGAGCGTGGCGTCCGTCAGCTCCTGCTCCAGTCGAACAACCGTGGCGGCCAGAACGGCATGACGCCGACCGGGCACCAGCTGACCAAGGTGCTGCGCGGTCATCCGCATGCCCTCCTCGGCGAGCCGTTCAAAGGCGGGAGGAGGGACCGCCGTCCGGAGAACCGGATCAATACGAAGGCGGCGCACCGCATGAAGCCGGTCGATCAACGACAGGATGTTGCGGGCAGCCGGAGATTGGGATGGCTGCTTCAGCCAGGTCAACGTCGTCAGTCTGTCGCTCGGCCGCCGCCGCAGCAGCTGGTCGAGCGCGTCACGCTGCTGCGCCCTCAGTTGGGAGGTCATCGCCTCCTCGCTGATCCGCTCGGCATTCAGTCTGGCTCGGCGCACGGCGATCTCGAGCACGCCGGCGGGCGGCAGCATGACGCGTCTCTGCCGCAGATCATCGATCGCGACCAGCGCCAGGCGCTTCGGCTGAGGATCGATCTGCGCCGCCGGGGTCAGTCGTGACGCGAGGTCCCGCATCGCCCGCCCATCGAACCGGTGCAGATCGAACAGGCTCGTCAACTCGGCCAGATGCTGGCGCCGTGTCTCGTCACGATGCGGGCCTGCTCCGAGATCCACCTCGCCCAGGCAAAGCTGGCGGGCTACGAAGGCGACAACTTGAGGCGGAGGCACTTCATCGGGACCAAGAACCCGACCAGGGTAACGGCAATACAGCATCAGAAGCGCGAACCTGAGGCGGGTGGTGTCCGTCCGCTTGGACCTGATCAGGTCCAGGTCCTCGGCGCTCAGCTGGTAATGCCGGAGCATCTCCCGCTCAGTTCCCGCGGGCACAAGCAGAGCCGCCCAGTCCAGCTCGCTCAGAAGCCTCTGTCTCGCCACCGTCGCCCCCTGCGCTTGGAGCTGGGGAGGATACAGGTCTTCCAGTGACTTCGTGCGGCGACAACAA
>CAXTOD010000363.1:0-2917 GCA_964245705.1 uncultured Acetobacteraceae bacterium | reverse complement strand
CGCGACCGCGGCGCGGAGCAGCCGCTCCATGCCGCGGGGCGCGATGCCGGTCAGCTCGGGCTGCTGCAGCGGGATCAGGTCGTGCACCGTGACGAGGTTGGGCACGCCCGGCAGGTGCAGCGGCAGCGGGTAGGTCCAGTGCATGATCGCCGGCGGGTCCGAAATCCGGACGGCGAGCGGCCGGCGATAAAGGTCGAAATGCACCTGCGCCACCCGGAACACGTCGTGCGACAGCCAGGCCGGCCCGTCCCCGTGCAGGACCGGATGCGCCGTCCGGCTGCGCGGCACCGCGGCCAGCAGCCGGCGCAGGCGCGCATCCGGCCGCTGCGTCGGTGCGCTCGCCACCGACATGCCCGGCGGCGCTTCGAGCAGCCATCGCGTCTGCCAGCCGTGCCGGCGGCAGGCTTCCGCCAGCACCGCGGCATAGGTGGCGACGCCGGTGCCGGCGTCGCGCCCGGCGTTGCGGGCGTCGAGCCCGATCCTCGGCCCGATCCGCAAACCGTCCGGGGGCGGCCCGCTCAGCGCCGCGTCACGCCGCTGCCGAACACCCTGTCCCAGAAGATGGCGGTGATGGCATAGTTCGCCTCCTGCCCGGCGTAATGGTGGCGCAGGTGGTGGCGCTTCAGCCGCGCGCCGACCCGGCCGCGCATCGGCATCTGGTGGCAGGCCCAGTGCACCGTGTCGTAGCCCACGTAGCCGAGCGCGAAGCCGAGGAACAGCGCGTGGCCGGTCCCGCCGAACGCCAGCAGCGAGATCCGCCAGATCGCGGCGCCGAGCGGCAGGCTGACCGTCAGCGGCATGATGCTGCGGAGCGGGTCGGCGGGGTCCTGGTGGTGGTTCTCGTGCAGCAGGAACACCATGCGCCGGCCCCACCCGGACCGCAGCTCCAGGTGGAACAGGAACCGGTGGGCGACGTACTCGAATAGCGTCCAGAACAGCAGGCCGGCCAGGACGGCGAGCAGGAGCGGCGCCGTCCGCACCTCCCGCGCCGCCATCGCCGCCACCAGTCCCAGCGCCAGGAGCCAGGCCGACAGGAACAGCGGGAACGGCGTCAGCGTGGCCAGCTCCATCCAGCGGTTCCGGAACAGGCGGATGCGAGGCGGGTAGGCCGGGCCGGTGTGGATCATCCAACGGGTCCTAGCACGTTTTCCGGGACTGTTGGGACGGCCTCGCTCACGCCCGGCGCTGCTTCCTCGCCCGCTTCTCCCGCGCCGCCGCCTGGCTCGGCGCGGCGGTGCCGCCGCGTGCCCGGTCCAGCACGTAGCGGGCGTAGTCGTCCATGTCGCCGTCGAACGGCACCACCGTGTTGTCGGCCGCCAGCCACAGCCGGTCCGCGACCAGCTCCATCAGCGAGCGGTCGTGGGTGATCAGGATCACCGCGCCCTCGTACTCGTTCAGCGCGTCGAGCAGCGCCCGCCGGCTGTCGATGTCTAGGTGGTTGGTCGGCTCGTCCAGGATCAACAGGTGGGGTGCTGCCATCGCCACCAGGTTCAGCAGCAGCCTGGCCCGCTCGCCGCCGGACAGGGATGCCGTGGTGGTGCCCTGCTTGTCGAAGCCGATGCCGAACTGCGCCAGCCGCGACCGGTGCGACTGGTCGCTGTCCTGGGGCCGGGCGTCGCGTATGATGTCCAGCGGCGTCCGCTCCGGATCCAGCGCCTCGATCTGGTGCTGGTGGAACCAGCCCACCTCCATGCGGCTGCTTCGCGTCATCCGGCCCGAGCGGATGGCGAGGGCGCCTGCCGCCATCCTGGCGAAGGTGGACTTGCCGGCGCCGTTCACCCCGAGCAGCCCGATCCGGTCGTCGAGGTCGAGCCTGAGGTCGAGGCCGCGCAGCACCGCCGGCTCGTCGCCGTAGCCGACCTCGACCCCTTCCAGGCGCATCAGCGGCGGCGGCAGCGGGCGCGGCGGCGAGGGCAGCAGGAACGGCGACACCCGCTCCTCGATCGTGAGGGCGACCGGCTCCATCTTCGCCAGCCGCTTCATCCGGCTCTGCGCCTGCGCCGCCTTGGCGGCCGACGCCTTGAACCGGTCGACGAAGGATTGCAGGTGCGCCCGTTCCGCATCCTGCTTCGCGCGCGCCGCGGTCTGCAGCCGGATCCGCTCGGCGCGCTGCTTCTCGAAGCTGTCGTAGCCGCCGGTGTAGAGCTCCAGCTTCCGCTCGGTGACGTGGAGGATGAAGTCGACCGAGTTGTTCAGCAGCTCGCGGTCGTGGCTGATGATCAGCGCCGAGTGCGGATAGCGCGCCAGCCGCGCTTCCAGCCACAGCGCGCCTTCCAGGTCGAGGTAGTTGGTCGGCTCGTCCAGCAGCAGCAGTTCGGGTGCGGCGAACAGCGCGGCCGCCAGCGCCACGCGCATGCGCCAGCCGCCGGAGAATGCCGCCATCGGCCGATCGAGGTCGACGGTGGAGAAGCCGAGCCCGTGCAGGATCTCAGCCGCCCGGGCCGGCGCGGTGTCGGCGTCGATCTCCATCAGGCGCGACCAGATCTCGCCCATGTGCTCGGGATCGGCCGTGTCCAGCGAGGCCAGCAGCGCCGCCCGCTCGGCGTCGGCAGCGAGGACGGTGTCAAGCAGGCTAGTGAGGGTCGCCGGGTGCTCCTGGTCCACCACGCCGAGCCGCGCCGACCGGGGGATGCCGAGCTCGCCGCCGTCCGGCTGCAGCTCGCCCTTGATCAGCCTGAACAGCGTCGACTTGCCGACGCCGTTGCGCCCCACCAGGCCGA
Organism: uncultured Acetobacteraceae bacterium; assembly: GCA_964245705.1. Classification (GTDB taxonomy): domain Bacteria; phylum Pseudomonadota; class Alphaproteobacteria; order Acetobacterales; family Acetobacteraceae; genus Lichenicola. The sequence continues at coordinate 197 of CAXTOD010000363.1, read as the reverse complement.
CCTTGGACGGGTTGGGCAGGGTGACCGACGCGCGGTCGAAGAAGCGTCGGCCCCAGGCGTTGAAGGTGAGGCCGTCGATCTGCAGCATGGGCGCCTTCCGGGAACGGCGCCGCTTCTAGGCTCCGAACCGACGCGGGGCAAATCGCCTCGGCGGCGGCGGGCGGCGGGCTGTACGCGGTGGCGGTAACGGCCAGCGA
>CAXTOD010000362.1:0-2922 GCA_964245705.1 uncultured Acetobacteraceae bacterium | reverse complement strand
AGGTCGCGGAGGACATGCGCGGCAGGCTGGCGGCCGCGTCCCGACGCACGAAGATGCGCCGGCGGCGGTCGAGCGGCTCGAACAGGTGCACGGCCGCGCCGGCGCTTTCGGAGGAGCCGAGGAGGAGGAAGCGGTCGGGGCGCAGCGCGTAGTGGAACATCGTCAGGACACGGGCTTGCAGCCCGGAGTCGAAGTAGATCATGAGGTTGCGGCAGGTTACGAGGTCGAGCCTGGAGAAGGGCGGGTCCTTGACCAGGTCGTGCACCGAGAACAGGCACATCTCGCGCAGGTCCTTGGCGATCCGGTAGCGCCCGTCCTCCTTGAGGAAGTGGCGCTCCAGGCGCTCGGGCGACAGGTCGGCGACGATCGGGGCCTCGTAGAGCCCGGCCCTGGCGACGTCGATCGCCCGGGCGTCGATGTCGGTGGCGAAGACCTGCACCGTGCGCGGCCGGCCGGACGCGGCGACCGCCTCCTTGAGGAGGATGGCCACGGTGTAGGCTTCCTCGCCGGTGGCGCATCCGGCGACCCAGACGCGGACCGGGTCGGCATCCGGCAGCTCGGCCAGCAGCCCCGGCAGGATCGCGGTTTCCAGCGCCTCGAAGGCCTCGCCGTCCCGGAAGAAGCGGGTGACGCCGATGAGCAGCTCGTGGAACAGCAGCTCGGCCTCGTCCGGGCGCGTGCGGAGCTGCTCCAGGTAGTCCGGCACCCGGCTGGTCTGGCGGACGTGCATGCGGCGCTGGATGCGACGGATCAGCGTGCCGGGCTTGTACTGGCCGAAGTCGCGGCCCAGCCGGGCGTTCAGCACGGCGCAGATGGCCGGCAGCTCGCCGCGCAGATCGCCGCGCAATCCGTCCGGCCCCCGGACCGCGTCGCAGGCCATCCGGTTCCCGCGGTAGTCGACCAGCGCCGCCCGCATGTCGGCCGCCTGCAGCACGTAGTCGACCGATCCACCCGAGGCGGCGTTCTGCGGCATGCCGCTCTTGGCGTGGTGGTCGTACTCGGCCTGGCTCATGGTCAGGCCGCCGCGCTCCTTGATGGCGGCGATGCCGAGCGCGCCGTCGCTGCCGAAGCCGGACAGGATGATGCCGACCGCGTCCTCGCCCTTGTCCTCCGCCAGCGAGACCAGGAAGGTGTTGATGGAGGTGTGCCGCGCGGCCAGCGACGCCGGCTGGCTCACGCGCAGGGTGTTGTCCCGGATGGTCAGGATCGCGTCGGGCGGGATCACGTAGACGCGGTCCGGCTCCACCCGCATGCCGTCCGCGGCGAGCTCGACCGGCATGGCGGTGTAGGTGGCGACGATCGCCGCCAGCGCGCTCTGGTAGCGCGGGTCGAGGTGCTGCACCAGGACGCAGCTCATGCCGAGATCCGTCGGCATGCGGGAGAAGAACTCCCGGTACGCTTCCAGCCCGCCCGCCGAGGCGCCGATCCCGATCACCAGATGGACGGGCGGATGGGCGGGAGCGGCAACAGGATCGGGCCCGGGCCGGGTGTCGGCCTCGCCCGAACCGTTCACGGCCGTCGTCCCGGTCGCATCCTCATGTGACGTTCTGCATGCAAGCTCCAGCCGGCGGCAGGCCGATCCGGCCTTGGATCATGCGTCGCGCGAGACAACAGGTTATCCGGAAAATCCGCCAGCGGCTACGCGTGGCGGGGCACCGGTCACGAAAAGTCGTGGCTTCGTCGATAATTTGGCATCATTCTCACGGTTCGTCATGCTAGGATAATGGCCGGCCCGCGTGTTTCACCGAAACATCCGGCGCGCTTGCAGGACGGACCGGTTCCCGGTCCGTGTCATGCCAGCCCGCCGCAGGGTTAGCGCAACCATCGCGTTTGTCCGAGGTCCAGCAGGGAGTCCGTCATGCCGGCGGAACCGGAGCAGGAAGCGGGCCTTCTCCCGGACTTGATCGGCGACCGGCTGGCCTCGCTCAGGGACCGCTTCGCCCCGGCCTGCCTGGTGGTGACGGCGGATGCCGGCCTGATCCGGTTCTTCGACGGGCCGGTCGGAGCCTACCTGTCGCCGCCGGACGGGCCGGCCACGCTGGACCTGTTCGGCCTGTTGCGCGACGACCTGCACGCGCCGCTGCGGCAGGCGCTGCTGCAGGTCGCGGCGGGCCGGTTTCCGGCGTCGCGTCGCGTCGCCGCGGGGCCGGTCGAGCTGACGATCCGGGTGGAGCCGCTGCCGCGCCCGGGCGCGGCCAGCGAGGGCCCGCCCCACCGGGTCATCGGGTTCCATCCCCATCCGGCCGGGGAGGCACCGGTCGGGCGGACGGCCGCAACAGGGCTCCGGGCCGGCGCGACGCCGCGCGCGGCCGACGGGTCGCAGCGGGAGATGCAGGCGACGATCGAGGAGCTGCACTACCTGAACGCGGAGCTGTCGAACGCCAACGAGCGGCTGCACCGCGCCAACGAGAACTTCAGGGCCCTGCTCGACAGCACCCGGATCGGCACCATGGTGCTGGACCGCGAGCTCCGGATACGCAGCTTCACCAGCAACATGACCGAGCTGTTCGCGCTGCGCGGGCTCGACCTCGGCCGACCCATCACCGACCTGAGCAGCCAGCTCGACTATCCGGCGCTGCAGGCCGACGTGCAGGAGGTGCTGGACGGGTCGCGGCTGGTCGAGCGCGAGGTGCGGGACACGGAAGCCGACCCGCGCATCTTCCTGCTGCGCATGGGACCGAACCGGCGGGCGGACGGGGAGCCGGTCGGCGTGGTGCTGACCTTTGTCGACATCACCGACCGCAAGCGCGCCGAGGACCAGATCCGGTTCCTGGCCCACCATGACCCGCTCACCGGGCTGCCGAACCGGGCCATGTTCCATGTCGTGGTCGAGCAGGGCCTGTCGCGGCCCGGGTTCGGGGAAACGGGGCCGCCGCCGGGCGCGGTCAACCTGCTGTATCTCGACCTCGACCGGTTCAAGGG
>CAXTOD010000361.1:0-2924 GCA_964245705.1 uncultured Acetobacteraceae bacterium | reverse complement strand
CCGGAGCGGGTGACGGGAGCGGCGGCGTCGGCGAGGGAGGCGGCGGCGTCCTCGGCGAGCAGGACGGGCTGCTCGCCGCGCAGGATGGGGCGGGCGACCTCCTCCTGGAGGGCGAGGCTGGCGTAGTCGCCGTGGATGCGCAGCGCGCCGCGGGCGACGAGCTGGCGGATTACGGAACGCCAGAAAGTGTCGGGCTTCTCCTTGCCGATGCCGTACAGGGCGAGCTCGTCGTGGCGGTGGCGGCGGACGGCTTCCGTCTGCTTGCCGCGGAGCACGGACACGATGTGCAGGGCGCCGAACATCTGGCCGGTGCGGTAGATGGCGGACAGCACCTTCTGGGCGGCGACGGTGCCGTCGAAGGTGGCCAGCGGGAAGCGGCAGTTGTCGCAATGGCCGCAGTCGGTCGAGAGGGGCTCGCCGAAGCAGTTGAGCAGGGCGCGGGTGCGGCAGCCGGTGGTCTCGGCGAGGCCGATCATGGATTCCAGGCGCTGGCTCATGACGCGCTTCTGCGCCGGCGGGGCCTGGCTCTGGTCCAGCCAGTGGCGGGCGCGGGCCATGTCCTCGCCGCCATACAGGAGCAGGGTGTCGGAACGCTCGCCGTCGCGCCCCGCACGCCCGATCTGCTGGTAGTAGCCTTCGGGGCTGTCGGGCATGTCGAGGTGGACCACGGAACGGACGTCGGGGCGGTCGATGCCCATGCCGAAGGCGATGGTGGCGACGATCACCACCGGCTCGCCGGAGCGGAAGCGGATCAGGGCGGCGCGCTTTTCCAAGGGCGACAGGCCGGCATGGAACGGGACCGCCGGCCAGTCGCGCTCGCGGAGCGAACGGGCGACGCGCTCGGTCTTGTTGCGGGAGCCGCAATACACGATGGAGGCCTCGCCCTTGTGGCGGCCGAGCAGCTCGGTGAGCTGGTTCAGCTCCGAGCCCTTGGGGCGGGCGGCGATGTGGAGGTTGGCGCGGTGGAAGCTCGCCACCAGCACCTCGGCGTCGGGCATCGCCAGCGCCTCGATAATGTCGGTGCGGGTGCGCGGGTCGGCGGTGGCGGTCAGCGCGATGCGCGGCACGCCGGGCAGGCGCTGCGGGAGCTGTGCCAGGGCGCGGTACTCGGGGCGGAACTCGTGGCCCCAGGCGGACACGCAGTGCGCCTCGTCGATGGCGATCACCGACAGCTCGATGCGGGACAGGCGGTCGAGCATGCTGCCGGACAGCAGGCGCTCGGGCGACACGTAGAGCAGGTCGAGGCGGCCGGCGGCGAGGTCGTTGCGGATGCGGTTGCTCTCGTCCGGGTCGAGCTCGGAGTGCAGCGCGCCTGCGTTCAGCCCGAGCTGGCGCAGGGCGGCGACCTGGTCGTCCATCAGGGCGATCAGCGGGGAGATCACTAGGCCGGTGCCGGGGCGGCACAAGGCCGGGAGCTGGTAGCAGACGCTCTTGCCGCCGCCGGTCGGCATCAGCACCAGCGCGTCGCCGCCGGCCATCACCCGATCAATCGCCTGGCGCTGCAGGCCGCGGAAGCCGGGGAAGCCGAACACCCGCGACAGCACCGCCTCGGGGGTGCTGGCTCGGGTGCCGGCGGCAGGGCCGGCAACAACAGGGCCGGCCGGGGCCCGTTCGACGTCCAGAACCACCGGGACGGGATCAGGTGGGAGACACGAAGCCGATCTCGACGCGCCGGGCGGCGACCGCGGGATCCTCGTTGGCCGGGGCGCGGGCGTGCTCGGTGATGCGCCGGGTGGACACGCCGTCGGCCCGTAGCGCCGCCGCCACGGCGTCGGCACGGGAGGCCGAGATGTTCTCGTCCACGCCGAGGTTGCCGTGCGCTGCCGCATAGCCGGCGACCACGAGGGCGGTGTCGGGATGGCGCAGCGCCACCGCGGCAGCCTCGGAAATCACGGCGCGGCCGGGCGCGTCAATCTCCGAGGACGCCCGGGTGAAAAAGACGACGTACTTGCGACCGGTCTCGCTGCCGCCTCCGCCAGGCATGGCACAGCCCGACAGCAGGCAGATCGCGGCAAGGATGGACAAGCGACGCATGGAGCGGGATCCCGGAGCTGTTGCCCCTACAGGTGCCGCCAAGGGGTGGGAGCCGTCAATGCGCGCGCTGCGCTCCGCGGCGTGGCGGACGGACAGGCGTCGCGGGTCGCCGGTTCACGCCGCCGCGGCGGAGGCGGTGCCGCCGGTGAGGCGCCAGATCCGGTCGAGCCGCTCGACCCCGGTGAGGCGGTGCGCGATCAGGATCACGGTGCGGCCGGACGCGACCTGGTTCAGCGTCGACAGGAAGGCCTGCTCGGTGTGCGCGTCGAGGCCGGTGCCGGGCTCGTCCAGGATCAGGATCGGGGCCGGGGACAGCAGGGTGCGGGCGAGGGCGACGCGGCGTGCCTGGCCGCCGGACAGGCCAGGTGTCCAGCCCGTCGGACAGCGTCCGCACGGTGTCGGCGATCCCGGCCTGGTCGAGCGCGTCCCAGAGCTGGGCGTCGGTGGCGTCCGGACGGCCGAGCAGGAGGTTGGCGCGCACGGTGTCGGTGAACAGGTGGGTGGACTGGCTGAGCCAGGCGATCCGGGTGCGCAGCGTCGCCTGGTCGATGCCCGCGAGGTCGATGCCGCCCAGGGCGATGCGGCCGTGCTGCGGCACGGCGACGCGCAGCAGCAGTGCGGCCAGGGTCGACTTGCCGGATCCGGACGGTCCGAGGATGGCGACGCGGGCGCCTTCCGGGATGTCGAGGGTCAGGTGCTCGAACACCGGCGGGCGGTCGGGCTGCCAGCGGAAGCCGACGTCGCGCAGGCGGAGGGCGTGGCCGTGCGGCGGGTCCTGGACGGCCGGGTTCCGGACCGCGGCGGGGTCGGGCTCGGCCGCCTGCACGACGCGGGCGGCGGCCTGACGCACGTGGCCGGCCAGCACGCCGGCGCGGGTGAGGCCGCCGGCC
>CAXTOD010000360.1:0-2933 GCA_964245705.1 uncultured Acetobacteraceae bacterium | reverse complement strand
CACAGGCCGGGCTGGACGCCAGGCACATCGTCGAGATCGCGCTCAGGGCGCTGGGTATCGGCGACCCCGCGTCCGCAGACTTGCCTTTGAGCCGGATCGGCCCGACATCTTGATCCCGATGCACCTGTACAAGCTCCTGCCCGGGCGCGCTCGGGCGTTCCGCCTCGGGATCCTCGGCCTCCTTGCCGCAGCACCCGCCGCCCTGGCGCAGCCCGCCGGCGGTCCCGCCGCGGCGCAGCCGATCTCGGCGCTGTATGCGCGGCTGACCGAGATCGAGCACAGCCGTGCCCCCTTCGCGCAGCGCGCCCAGATGCTGGCGCCGGTGATCGAGCAGGTGTTCAACCTGCCGGCGGTGCTGCAAAGCTCGGTGGGCCTGCGCTACCGCACCCTGCCGGACGGGCAGAAGCAGCTTCTGCTGGAACAGTTCCGCCAGTTCACCGTGGCCCGTTACGTGTCCAACTTCGCGCCGGGCGGCACCGACACCTTCAAGGTCGATCCGGCCGTCACCGCCTCGCCGGTGCCGGGCGAGCAGATCGTGCACACCGAGATCGTCGCGGGCGGCGGCTCCACCACGCTGAACTACGTGATGCGCCCCGGCGCCGGCGGCGCCTGGCAGGTGGTGGACGTGCTGCTGGACGGCAACATCAGCCAGGTCGCGGTGCAGCGCGCCGATTTCGGTTCTAGCCTGAGCTCCGGTGATGCTACCCCGTTGATCGACAGCCTGAGAAAGAAGACGCAGGCTTTCTCCGAAGGCTGAACCCGTCCCCTCGGCCGAGGTCCGACCTCCTCCATGACGCCTGCCTCCATCCCCCTCGCCTTGAGCGTCGCCGCGGCCGTGATCGCCGGCCTCGGCTGCATCCAGGCGGTGGTCGGTGCGGTGCTGGCGCACCGGTTCGGACGCCGGGCCCGCGCAGTCCGGCAGGACGAGGCGACGCCGTTGCCCGCCCTGACCGTGCTCAAGCCGCTGCACGGCGACGAGCCGATGCTGGAGCAGGCGCTGGCCTCCTTCTGCACCCAGGACTACCCCGCGCTGCAGATCGTGTTCGGCGTGCAAAGCCGCACCGACCCGGCGATCGGCCTGGTGAAGCGGCTGCAGGCGCGGTTTCCCGTTCTCGACCTGGTCCTGGTGGTGGACAACACGCCGCACGGCGCCAACCGCAAGGTCGCCAACCTGATCAACATGCTGCCGGCGGCGCGGCACGACGTCCTGGTGATCTCCGACTCCGACATCCACGCCCGCCCCGGCTACCTGCGCCGCGTGGTGGAGGCGCTGCACCGGCCGGGGGTCGGGCTGGTGACCACCTTGTACGGTGGCCGGGCGGCAAGCCCGGCCCTTGCGCGCCGGCTGGCGGCGGCGCAGGTCAACCACAACTTCCTGCCCGGCGTGCTGATGTCGCGCCTGCTCGGGCGGCAGGACTGCCTCGGCGCCACCATGGCGCTGCGTCGCCCGATGCTGGACGCGATCGGCGGCCTCCACGCGCTGTCGCCGCACATCGCCGACGACTCGGCGCTGGGCAAGCTGGTGCGCGCGCAGGGCAGCTCGATCGCCATTGCCGACGCGCTGACGGTCACCACCGCGTCCGAGACCAGCCTGCGCGACCTGTTCAGGCACGAACTGCGCTGGGGCCGTACGGTGCGCAGTGTCGAGCCGGTCGGCTACGTCCTGTCGGCAATCCAGCTGCCGCTGTTCTGGGCCGCGTGCACGGTGCTGCTGGCGCCGTCCTCGTCCTGGAGCTGGGGGGCCCTGGCGCTGGTCTGGACGGTGCGTGGGATCACCGCCGGGGTCATCGACCGGATGCTGGGACATGCCGGCACCGTGCCGCTGGCGCTGCTGCCGATGCGGGACTGGCTGTCCGCGGCGGTGATGCTGGGCAGCATGTCCGGGCGTCGCGTCGCCTGGCGGGGACACATGCTGCACCTGCCGACGCGCGCGGTCGCCCTGCCGGTGCGCCGCGAGCTGGCACCCGGCGTGGAGGCCGGCGACTGATCCCGGGCCGCTGCTACCTCAGGAACCAGGTGACGCACGGCGCGGCGACCGCTATTGAGGCCGGCTGCCGCCCAGGCAACTGCATCGGCCGCCACTGCGTCGGCCATCGGCCTTCCTGCCTGCTTCAAGGACGACCCGCACCATGATGAAGACCCTGTTCCTGCAGCCGCCCTCGTTCGACGGTTTCGACGGCGGCGCCGGCTCGCGCTACCAGGCCAAGCGGGAGATCAAGTCGTTCTGGTATCCGACCTGGCTGGCGCAGCCGGCGGCGCTGATCCCGGACAGCCGCCTGATCGACGCGCCGCCGGCGAAGATGGGCATGGCGCCGATCTTGGAGGACATCAAGAACCGGGACATGGTGGTGCTGCACACCTCCACCCCCTCCTTCGCGTCCGACGTGAAGGTGGCGCAGATGCTCAAGGACGCGAAGCCGAGCCTCAAGATCGGCATGGTCGGCGCCAAGGTGGCGGTGCAGCCGGACGAGAGCCTGCTCAAGGGCGCGCCGATCGACTTCGTGGCGCGCAACGAGTTCGACTTCACCATCAAGGAGATCGCCGAGGGCCGCGACCTCAAGGACGTCGACGGCATCACCTGGCGCGATGCGAACGGCGCCATCGTCGCCAACCGCGACCGGCAGCTGATCCACGACATGGACACGCTGCCGTTCGTGACCGACGTGTACCACCGCGACCTGCGCATCGAGGACTACTTCATCGGCTACCTGCAGCACCCGTACATCTCGATCTACTCGGGACGCGGCTGCAAGTCGCGCTGCACCTTCTGCCTGTGGCCGCAGACGGTGGGCGGCCACGTCTACCGCACCCGCACCCCGGCGCACGTCGCCGCCGAGATCGCGCACGCCAAGGCGCTGTTCCCGCAGGTGCGCGAGTTCTTCTTCGACGACGACACCTTCACCGACGACCTGCCGCGCGCCGAGGCGATCGCG
>CAXTOD010000359.1:0-2943 GCA_964245705.1 uncultured Acetobacteraceae bacterium | reverse complement strand
CCCCCGGATCATCCGCCTCCGGCAGCGCCGGCCGAGATCGTTCCCGTCCCGGCGGCCCCGGACGCGCTTGCGTTTCCTCCACCCTCGGCACCGCCCCTGGTGCTGCCGACCGCCCCGGCGCCGCTGGTCTCGGTGATCGTGCCCGCCTTCGGCCAGGTGCCGGCCACGCTGCGCTGCCTGCGCGCCATCGCCGCCTCCGACACCGAAACGCCGTTCGAGGTGATCCTCGCCGAGGACGCGTCCGGCGACCCGGAGGTGGCGCTGCTGGACGAGGTCGTCGGCCTGCGCCTGCTGCGACGCGACGCCAACCTGGGCTTCCTGCACAACTGCAACGAGGCGGCGCTGCACGCCCGCGGCCGCTACCTGCTGTTCCTCAACAACGACACCGAGCCCCTGCCTGGCTTCCTCGACGCCCTCGTGCGGGCGGCGGAGGCGCTGCCGGAGGCCGGCCTGGTCGGCTCCAGGCTGCTGTTCCCCGACGGGCGGCTGCAGGAAGCGGGCGGCATCATCTGGCGGGACGGTACCGGCTGGAACTACGGGCGCGGCGATGACCCCCTCCTGCCGCAGTACAACACCCTGCGCGACACCGACTACGTGTCCGGCGCCTCCATCCTGTTGCGGCGCGACCTGTTCGAGGAGCTGCACGGCTTCGACCCCGCCTTCGCGCCGGCCTACTACGAGGATGTCGACCTCGCCTTCCGCATCCGCGCCCGCGGCCTGCGGGTGGTCTACCAGCCGGCCAGCGTGGTGATCCACCACGAGGGCCTGTCGCACGGCACCGACCCGACGGCTGGCATCAAGGCGCAGCAGGAGGTGAACCGTTATCGCCTGCTGGCCCGCTGGCCGCGCCTGCTGGCCGACCGGCACCTGGCCTCCGGCGACGACCCGGTCCGCGCCTGCGAGCACGCGCGCGGGCGCCCCGCCATCCTTGTCATCGACCACTATGTGCCCGAGCCTGACCGCGACGCCGGGTCGCGCTCGACCATGGCAATCCTGTCCGCGCTGAAGGAGGCCGGCTGGCTGGTCAAGTTCTGGCCGCAGAACCGCGTCCACAACCGGTACGCCCACCTGCTGGAGACCATGGGAATCGAGGTGCTCGACCGTCGCCTGCCGGGCGGCTTCGGCGACTGGATCGCCCGCAACGGCCACGTGTTCGACCACGTGCTGGTCATGCGGCCGACCGTGGCGGTGGAGTTCGTGTCCGACCTGCTGCGCCACACCCGGGCGCGGCTCGGCTTCTACGGCGTCGACGTGCACCACCTGCGCATGCGCCGGCAGGCGATCCTGCAGGACGACACGGTCCTGGCGCGCGAGGCGGACGAGATGGAGCGGCTGGAGCGTCGGCTCTGGGGCGTGTTCGACGTGATGCTCTACCCGTCGGAAGTGGAGGCCGCCCTGGTGCGGCGGTCGGTGCCGGGGGCGTCGGCGCACGGGATCGTGCCCTTCAGCTTCGACCGCTTCCGCACCCGCACCGTCCCGCCCTCGACGCCGGCCATCCTGTTCGTCGCCGGCTTCGCCCATCCGCCCAACGTCGACGCCGCCACCTGGCTGGTGCGCGAGATCCTGCCTCTGGTGCGCGCCGCCGTGCCGCAGGCGACCCTGGTGCTGGCCGGCTCGCACCCGACGCAGGCGGTGCAGGCGCTCGGCGGCGATGGCGTGGTCGTCACCGGCAGCCTGGACCAGGACGCGCTCGACGCGCAGTACCGCGCCGCCCGGGTCGGGATCGTGCCGCTCCGCGTCGGCGCCGGGGTGAAGGGCAAGGTGGTGGAGGCGATGCAGCAGGGGCTGCCGCTGGTCACCACCGCGATCGGCGCCGAAGGGCTGCCCGGACTGGAGCAGGCGGCACGCGTCGCCGACACCGCACCGGCCCTGGCCGAGGCGGTGGTGTCGCTGCTGCGCGACGACCGGGCCTGGAGCGCCTGTTCGGCCGCCCAGCGCGCCTACGTGTCGCAGCGCTTCTCCCGCGCGGCCCTCGCTGCCAGCCTGTTCGCCGCCCTCGACCCCAGTAGCAGCAGCCCGGCCTCGGCCGACGCCTTCCGCCCCGGCTACGCCTTCCGCGCGAATAAACGATTTCCAGCCTGGCCCGATTCGGCCTATCCCACCCGGCCTGCGGGCGCTCGACGCCTGCCCCCATGAAAGGTCGACCATGAACGGAACGGATATCGCGCGGGTGCAGTCCTACCTGCGCAAGCTGCTCGGCAACGAGCAGGTCAACGTGGTGGCGCCGCCGCGAAAGGGCGCCACCACCGAGATCGCGGTCGGGCGCGAGGTGATCGGCACCGTGCACCGCGACGAGGACGAGGGCGAGGTGTCCTACTCCATCCACATCACCGTGCTGGAGGAGGACCTGGCGCCGGCCGCCGAGGCGGCGCCGGCACCGTCGACCAGGGCGGCCGGAACGCGCCGCTGAGGACCGGCCGGCACGGACGCCTCGGGCAACGCGTCGATTGACGCCCGGAGTTGGGCCCACATAGAAGAAGGCTGTATGACAGCATCGCGGCAAGGACGGAGCGCGCCCGCGGCGAGGCGACCGCTCCGGACGGACGCGCAACACGTGATCGAACGCGCAGTGTCCAACAGTTCCAAGGTCCGGGCGAAACAGGCCGGCCTCGTCAGCCCGGTCAACCACCGGCCGTTGTTCAAGATCGAGGACGCAACGGGACGCGTCCTGCGCCGGATCGGCAGCGCGCGCTGTGCCGCGGAAGCGCTGGCGCACTACTGGCGCGCGGTGGGTCGTGATGCCAAGTTCGCCCCCGCCATGGCCGAACCGCCTTCCGACGCACAACTGCGCCGCCGGATCGAGACGGCGCGTTCCCGCGGCCGCGCACTGCACGCGGACATGCAGACCGGAGAGCTGCCGCTGCCCGATCCCGACGGGCAGCCGACCCCGACGCCGTCCCGCCCGTCACCGCGCCCGCGCCGTGCACGGCCCGCAAGCCGGGG
>CAXTOD010000358.1:0-2951 GCA_964245705.1 uncultured Acetobacteraceae bacterium | reverse complement strand
GCCACACGTAGTGCGGCTCCGGCGCCCGGGCGGCGCGTCCGGGAAGGAACCGGGTCAGGCGGCCTTCCGCAGCAGGTCGAGCGCCAGCAGCGTTTCCGCGATCTGGACGGCGTTCAGGGCGGCGCCCTTGCGCAGGTTGTCCGACACGCACCAGAAGGCCAGCCCGTTCGGCACCGTCGGGTCGATTCTGAGCCGGCTGACATAGGTCGCGTCCTCGCCGGCGCATTCCAGCGGGGTGACGTAGCCGCCGTCCTCGCGCTCGTCGTGCAGGATCACGCCCGGTGCCTCCCGCAGCGCGTCCCGCGCCTGCCCGAGCTCCACGGCGTCCTCGAACTCCGCCACCACCGCCAGCGAGTGGCCGATGAACACCGGCACCCGCACGCAGGTGGCGATCACCGCGATGTCGCCCCCCATGATCTTGCGGGTTTCCACCGCCATCTTCCATTCCTCCTTGGTCGATCCGTTGTCCATGAAGCGGTCGATGTGCGGGATCACGTTGAAGGCGATCGGCTTGGTGAACTGTTCGGTGGTGGGCGCGTCGTTGACGAAGGAGCCCTTGGTCTGGGTGAACAGCTCGTCCATGCCCTCCTTGCCGGCGCCGGACACCGCCTGGTAGGTCGCCACCACCACCCGCTTGGCCGTGAACAGGTCGTGCAGCGGCTTCAGCGCCAGCACCATCTGGATGGTGGAGCAGTTCGGGTTGGCAATGATGCGGCGCCGGGTGTGCCGGGACAGCGCCTGCGGGTTCACCTCCGGCACCACCAGCGGCACGTCGTGGTCCATGCGGAACTGCGAGGTGTTGTCGATCACCACGCAGCCGGCGGCGGCGGCGCGGGGCGCGTGCACAGCCGACACTGCCGCACCCGGGCTGAACAGGGCGAGGTCCCAGCCGGAAAAGTCGAACGTGTCGAGGTTGCGCACCGCCAGCACGCGCTTTCGCCCGAACGAGATTTCCTGTCCCACCGAGCGGGCGGAGGCCAGGGCCGCGATCTCGTCCACCGGGAATTGCCGCTCGGCCAGCGTCTTGATGATCTCGCGCCCGACCGCTCCGGTGGCTCCTGCGACGGCGACGCGATAACCCATGATGCTGTCCTCGGTGGATCGGGTGTCCGGGAAGTGCCAGGTCCTTGGACCGCGGACGGTGCTGGTCCCTAACCTGGAGCGCCGGCCGGGTGCAACAAGAGCCGCATGGGCCGTGCGTCGTCGCCATCCCATGCCACGGAACGGCATGTTCCGTCCGGGCGTTCCCGTTCGGGCGGGGCTGCAATGCCGGCCGAAGGGGAGCTGTAGCCGATGGTGGACGCGCCTGGAGAGCCGGGACAGCCGCCGCGCTGGATGCCCACCGGCAAGAGCGGCGTCGGCCGGTCGCTGCGCGACGACAGCCGGGTCTGGTTCACGCTGGGCAACGGCATCCTGAACGAGATCGCCTATCCGCGCATCGAGCAGACCGCGGTGCGCGACTTCGGCCTGATCGTCACCGACGGCGACGCCCTGTTCGCCGAGGAGCGGCGCGACTGCGCGTCCGTCACCACGCCGCTGGCCCCCGGGGTGCCGGCCTACCGCATCCTCAGCACCCATGACGGCGGCCGGTTCCGGCTGCACAAGCGGATCATCGCCGACCCGGTCCGCCCGGCGATCCTGCAGCAAGTGCGGCTGGAGGACCTGGCCGCACCAGGGGCGGGAGGAGCGGAAGCCGGACCGCAGGACGGCGCGCCCGCTCCGCTCCGGCTGCACGCGCTGCTGGCGCCGCACCTGGTCAACGTCACCGGCATGGGGACGGCGTGGATCGGCGAGTACAAGGGCGTGCAGATGCTGTTCGCCGAGGCTCAGGGCACGGCGGTGGCGCTGGCGGCGAGCTGCGGCTGGCGGGCCCGCTCGGCCGGCTATGCCGGGATCAGCGACGGCTGGCAGGACCTGTCCCGGCACCGCCACATGGCTTGGCAGTACGAGCGCGCGATCAACGGCAACGTCGCCCTGACCGGCGAGCTGGTGCCGGAGGCCTGCGCGGACGGGGTGGTGGTGGCGCTGGCGTTCGGCCGGATCTGGACCGAGGCGGCGATGCGGGCGCGGGCGGCGCTGCTGGAGCCGTTCGCGGCCCTGGAGGCGGCCTATGCCGCCGGCTGGCAGCGCTGGCTCGCCGGCATGACCCCGCTCGACGAGGCCACGGGCGGCGAGGACACGGAAACCGGCGGGCTGTACCGCAGCAGCCTGATGGCGATCCGCACCCATGAGTGCCCGTCGGTGCCGGGTGCGCGGATCGCCAGCCTCGGCGTGCCTTGGGCGGCGCTGCAGAACGACGTCTATCCCGCCGCGTGCCACCTGGTGCGCGGGCGCGACGTGGCCGCCGCCGCCGGCGCGCTGCTGGCCGCGGGGGATCCCGAAGCGGTGCGCGAGGCGCTCGCCTACCTCCACACGGTGCAGGAAGCGGACGGCCATTGGCCGCAGAACTTCTGGCTCGACGGCATGGCCGCCTGGCAGGGGCTGCAGCTGGACGAGATCGCCCAGCCGGTGCTGCTGGCCGACCTGGCGCTGCGGGCCGGGGTGCTGCGGGAGGAGGAGGTCGGGCGCTACTGGCCGATGGTGCGGAGAGCGGCCCTGTGCCTGGCGCGTCACGACCCGCTGGACGGCCAGGACCGCTGGGGACGCACCGACAGCCCCAAGCTGCACACCCTCGGCACCGAGATCGCCGCCCTGCTTGCCGCGGCCGCCTGGGCGGAGCGGGTCGGCGACGAGATCCTGTGCGGCTTCCTCCGCGACACCGCCGACAGCGTCCACGAACTGCTGGACGCGCTGCTGGACGAGACGGGCTCGCCGGACGCGACGAACGCGCCGGAGGCCGACCCGGACATCGTCTCGCTCCCCCGCCTCGGCGTGCTGGCGCCGGACGATCCCCGGCTGCTGCGCGTCCTCGACGCGATCGACTCGACGCGCGACTTGCTCAACAGCACGCT
>CAXTOD010000357.1:0-2958 GCA_964245705.1 uncultured Acetobacteraceae bacterium | reverse complement strand
CTTCCTGTCCGACGACCTGCGCGATGCCGGCCTGCCGCCTCGCCACGTCGCCGCGACGCAGCGCCACGATCCCGGCCGCGGCGATCCCCAGCATGCCGCCCGCGACGCACAGCCCCAGAAGCGCCAGCCAGGGCCTGCGCTGCCGGATCCGCTGCATGCGCCGGTCGAGCCGCGCCGTCCGCTCCGCCTGCTCGGCTTCCTGCCTGGCGTCCGCCTCCCGTCGCTGCAGCGCGTCCAGCCGGTCCGCCAGCAGCGTCGCGGACGACAGGCGGCGGTTCGCGTCGCCGGCAGCCGCTTCCCGGATGTCGCCGAGGAGGAGCGGCCGGTCGATCGCTGCCTCCCAACCCGCCGCGAGCGGACGATCGAGATGTCCCGCCACCATCTGGTACAGCAGGATGCCGAGCGCATAGATGTCGGCCGCGGTTGTCGACGTCCCGCTCGCGACCAGCTCCGGCGCGGCGTAGCAAGATGCCCTGACGGCACCCGGTCCGGCGGCCGCCGACGCAGGATCCGGATCCGGGTCGCCGTCCTGCGGGACCGTCCCTTCGAAGCCGACCAGCCGGATGGTCGGCGGTTCTTCCCCATGCTCCATGACCAGGACGTGCCGCGGCGCGATGTCGCCGTGCAGGACGCCGAGGCCGTGCGCGTTGCCGACGATGCGCGCCAGGCGGGCGACGATGCCGATCCGCTGCTCCAGCGGGACGCTGCGCAAGCCGCTCCGCCCCGCCACCCAGCGCGGAAGATCGATGCCGCCGTGGAAGCTCTCGATGAAGTAAGGGCGCGTTTCGAAGTTCACGTCGACGACGCGAACGAAGCCCGTCTGCCGGTCGTGAGCCTGGTACAGCCGACGTGACAGGGCGGCCTCGCGCCTGAGGCGGTCCAGACGCTCGGCGGTGTCGGCGAACTTGAACACGCGCTCCTCGTCGGTGTCGCGATGCCGGGCGAGCCACACGTCGCCGGACGCGGATCCGGAAATGTCCTCGACCAGCCGCCAGTGCGGCCGCTGCGGCACCGGCTGTCCCGGCCGGAACACGTGCGGGCTGCGCTCGTGCGCGCTGCCGGCGCGCAGCTCGATCGGCACCCCGATGCGATAGCCGATGCCGTGCGCCGCCTCGATCACCGTGCGTTCCTGGTCGCCGAGCACGCCGCGCAGCTTGGACACGGCAGTGGTGAGCGATCCGTCGGACACGGTGACGCCAGGCCAGACGGCGGCGAGCAGCGCTTCCTTGGTCGCGACCTCGCCGTTCCTGGACAGAAGCACCTGCAGCAGCACCAGGGGCTTGGTTTCGACGGTACAGCGACGACCGTCGACCCGAAGCTCCCGCCGACCTTCGTCGAACTCGGCCTGGCCGAAACACCAGAGCCGGCTCGCCGTCACCGACGCGCGTGCCTGCCGACGTGAAAGAACACGCCGCCCGATCGATACGCTTGCCTGGCGATCATCCGCATCTCGCGGTGCTCCACATGGCTGCTGGTGTGGTGGCGGAACGATGGTGAGAACCCGGGACGCGTGTCAAGCAATGAGACGGGCCGCACGGATGCGGCCGCCTCCTACGTCGCGAACCGGCACAAACTTGAGAATTTCTTCAGAAGCCCGTGAGGACCCGGGCCGCCGGGCCGTTCCAGCATCGGCTCCATGAGCACCAGTGTCACATCAGGAACCATTGCCGGCCGGTCCGCACGCCGCGGTACCGGGTTGGCCCGGCCTGCGCCGCTGGCCCTGATCGGGCTCCTGACCTCGGTGCTGCCCGCGCTCCGTGCGCACGCCGACACCCTGGTCGCGACGCGGCCGGGGCTGATGTGCGGGTCGGCCGACGCGCTGGCCAGGCTGACCCTGCCGGACGGCAGCAGCCGCACGGCGGCCACCACTCCACGCCCGGCCGACCTCGCGCTCAAGCAGGCGGGCGGCTGCATCGACATTCCGCCGGGCGCGCGCGTGTCGGTGCAGTCGGCCCGCCGGAACACCAGCATCGTCGTCTTCGACGCGCAGGACGGTCGCGGCGGCCGGTCCTTCATCGTGCCCAACATCGACTTCCGCCAGGCGGGCGCGCAGGAAACGGGACTGGCCGCCGGACCGGCCAGCTCGGGGTTCGGCGCAAGCACCGTGGCAGCATTGCCGGAACCATCCGCCTCGGTTCCGGCCGCCTTGCCGTCCGTTCCGCCTCCTGGCCCGCCGCCGGTCCAGGACGTGCCGCGACCGGTCGCCGGCGGCGGAACCGGCCTCGCCGCGGAGCCCGCCCCGGGAAGTGCCGCAACGGCGCCGTCTACCTTCGAGCTGCCGCCGATCCTCAACTATCCGAGCCTGGTTGTCGCCCTCGCGCACCAGTCGCCGGCCATGGCGGCGGACCCGTCGGTGGTCCGGTGGTGGGCGCTCTTCCGGTTCCGGCAGGCCTACCTGCAGCTCCAGAACCAGGAGTTCCGCCTGCAGCCGCTGCTGCTGCAGGCGCAGCAGGACCTCGTGGCGAGCATCGCCGCCGTCCCGGCGCGGACCGTCCTGCTGACCTACGACGTCCAGTTCGGCAGCTACGACTTCGCCCGCTCGCGGTTCCCGATCGCGCTCGACGTCAAGGGTCTGAACGTGTCGATGCAGCCCTGCTGCATGCAGTCGCCGCTCCTGCCGGGCAGCCTGCAGCTCGGGCTGACCGGGCTCGACGCGATCGACGGGCTGCCGATGCCGCCGGAGGAGGCGCAGGCCTTCGTGGAGCGACGCACGCGCTACGGCAGCGTCGACCGGCGGCTCCTGCTGCTGCTGACGGTGACGCTGGACGGTGCGGGCGCGACCAGCACCCCCTACGGCCAGGCGACCGCCTCGGGCACGGTGCGATCGGTCGACATCCTGACCGGCGCCAGCGATCCGCACCTGCTGTACCGCTTCGACGCGGCGCAGCTCGACCGGCTGCGCGCGACCAAGGCCGCCGCCGACGCGCAGGCCGCGCGGCTGGAACAGGCTCGCCCGCC
>CAXTOD010000356.1:0-2979 GCA_964245705.1 uncultured Acetobacteraceae bacterium | reverse complement strand
GTGCTGGACCGTGCCGGCCTGGACAACGACGGCGAGGCCGCCCTGCCGCGCCTGGTGTTCGTCGACGGCCTGCTGTCCGCCGCGCTGAGCCGCCCGCCGCAGGGCTATCGCTGCGACCCGTTCGGCGGCATCGCCGCAGACGCGCCGGTCGCACACCCGATGATGGCGCTGAACGCCATGCTGGCGCGCGACGGCGCCGTGATCCGCATCCCCGCCGGGCTCGACGCCGGCCGCCTGCTTCTGGTGACCCTGGCGACCGGACCCGTGGCCGCGCACCTCCACCACCGCGTGGTGCTGGAGGAGGATGCCAGGCTGTCGCTGCTGGAGCTCGCGTCCGGCGAGGGCGATTACCTGAACGAGGGCGTGTTCGCCTTCGAGGTCGGGCGCGGCGCGCACGTGTCCCACGTGCGGTTGCAGGGGGACGCACCGGGCGCCTTGTCGTTCTCCACCGTGCGGGCGCACCTCGCCGAGCGCTCCGCCTATGACGGCTTCAACCTGGCGCTCGGCGCGGCGCTTGCGCGTCACGAGGTGCACGCCACCCTCGCCGGCCCGAACGCCATCGTGCACGTGAACGGCGCGCAGTTGCTGGCGGATTCCCAGGTCGCCGACCTGACCAGCGTGATCGCCCACGACGCGCCGGCCTGCAACTCGCGCCAGACCGTCAAGAACGTGCTGACCGGCCGCTCGCGCGGCGTGTTCCAGGGCAAGATCGTCGTCGCACGGGTGGCGCAGAAGACCGACGGCTACCAGATGAACCAGGCGCTGCTCCTGTCCGAGCAGGCCGAGATCGACACCAAGCCCGAGCTCGAGATCTACGCCGACGACGTGAAGTGCAGCCACGGCGCCACCGCCGGCGCGCTCGACGAGGAGCAGCTGTTCTACATGCGCTCCCGCGGCGTGCCGCTGGTCGAGGCGCGCGCCATCCTGGTGCGCGCGTTCCTCGACGACGCTCTGGCCCTGGTCGAGGACGGGACCGCGCGCACGGTGCTGGACCGCGCCGTCGCCGCCTGGTGGGAAGGCCGCTCCGCATGAACGCGCTCAGTCCGACGACGCCCGACCTGTCCCACCTCCGGGCCGACTTCCCGATCCTGTCGGAAACCATCCGCGGCAAGCCGTTCGTGTTCCTGGACAGCGCCGCGTCGGCCCAGAAGCCGACCGCCGTGATCGACGCCATGACGCACACCATGCGCCACCAGTACGCCAACGTGCATCGCGGCCTCCATTGGATGAGCGAGCGCACCAGCGACGCCTACGAGGGCGTGCGCGACAAGGTGGCGACCCTGCTGAACGCCGGTTCCCGCGAGGAGATCGTGTTCACCGGCAGCTCCACCGGCGCCATCAACCTCGTCGCCTACAGCTACGGCGCCCTGCTGCGCCCGGACCAGGCGGTGCTGATCTCGGAGATGGAGCACCACGCCAACATCGTGCCCTGGCAGATGCTGCGCGACCGCCGTGGCATCGAGCTCCGCGTCGCACCGGTGGACGAGCGCGGCGAGCTCGACCTCGACGCGCTCGAAGCACTGCTCGCCGACGGCAAGGTGGGGCTGGTCGCCGTCACCCACATGTCCAACGTGCTCGGCACCGTCACCCCGGCCGCCCGAATCGCCGAGCTCGCCCACGCCGCCGGCGCCCTGCTGCTGCTGGACGGCAGCCAGGCAGCCGTGCACCGCCCGGTCGACGTGCAGGCGATCGGCGCCGACTTCTACGTGTTCACCGGCCACAAGCTGTACGGCCCCACCGGGATCGGCGTGCTCTGGGCCCGGCACGCGCTGCTGGAGGCGATGCCGCCGTTCATGGGTGGCGGCGACATGATCGGCTCGGTGAGCTTCGAGCGCTCGACCTGGGCCGAGATCCCGCACAAGTTCGAGGCCGGCACCCCGCCGATCGTCGAGGTGATCGGGCTCGGTGCCGCCATCGACTACGTGCAGGCGATCGGCATGCCGACGATCCAGGCCCACGAGGCTGGCCTGACCGAGCACGCGCTCGCCCGCCTCGGCGCCATCGAGGGCCTCCGCGTGATCGGCCAGGCGCGGACCCGCGGCGGCGTGATCTCCTTCACCATGGACGGCGCCCACGCGCACGACATCGCCACCCTGCTGGACCAGAACGGCATCGCGGTGCGCGCCGGCACCCATTGCGCCGAGCCCCTGATGCGCCGGTTCGGCATCACCAGCACCGCGCGCGCCAGTTTCGGCATCTACACCACCACCGACGAGATCGACGTGCTCGCCACCACGCTCGACCGCATCAGGACCTTCCTTGTCTGACGCGGCGACCCTCCAGTCCGGCGCCTCGATCTACCAGGCGCTGGTGGTCGAGCGCGCCCGCCGCCCGCTGCACGCCGGCACGGCGGAGCCCGCCGACGGCGCCGGCGACGGCACCAACCCGCTCTGCGGCGACACCGTGCACGTCACCCTGCGCCGGGACCCGACCGGCCGGGCGGTCGCGGTGCGGCACCGCACACGCGGCTGCGCGATCTGCGCCGCCGCCGCCGACCTGATGGCAGAGGCCGTGCAGGGCGCGACCCGGAACGAGACGGAAGCCGCGTTCGCCCGGTTCGAGCGCCTGCTCCAGGACGGCGAGGCGGCACTCGACCCCGACACGCGCCGCCAGCTCGGGCAGCTGAACGCGTTCGGCGAGCTCCACGAATACCGGTCGCGCCGGAAATGCGCGATCCTGCCCTGGTCGGCCCTGCTGGCCGCGTTCAAAACCGGCGAGGACGCATGATGGAACCCGACCAGTCCCGGCACGAGGCCGACCCGTCCGCACGGCGGCTGCCCAACTTCACCCTCGCCACGCCCGCCGAGGCACCGGCGCCATCCTCCGTGTCCACCTGGACCCCGGACGGCGAGGTGCTGGCCCCGGTAAGCGAGGACGACGTGATCAGCGCCATCGCCACCGTCTACGACCCCGAGATCCCGGTGAACATCTACGAGCTCGGCCTGATCTATGCGATCGACCTGCACGAGGACGGCCAGG
>CAXTOD010000355.1:0-2992 GCA_964245705.1 uncultured Acetobacteraceae bacterium | reverse complement strand
GGGCCGCCACGACCCGGCGCGGCTATTGGAGCTGCGTGGTGGCGGTGCGGTCGGCCGGCACCACGGCGGGAGACTTCCTGGTCGGCGCCGGGGGCCTGGGGCTCGGCCTGCCGGTCGGCACCGCGCTCAGCGGCCTCGCGCTGCTGACGATGGTCGGGTGGCCGCGACAGGGCTACGCCAGGAGCGTGACCAGCTCGGAATAGGCCGGAAGCTGCGGATCGACGGTGAGCAGGCGCACGGTCTCGTGGATCGCCTGCGCCGCGAGCAGCCGGTCGAACGGGTCGCGATGGTGCAGCGGCAGGTCGGCGACACGCGCCGCCGCGTCGCCGTGCACCGGCAGCTCGGTGAAGCCGGTCGCCCGCGCCGCGTCGGCGATCTCGTCCGGGCGCACGCCGAAATCCATCCGGCGCAGCGACAGCTTGATGGCGATCTCCCAGATGCTGGCGGCGCTGAACAGGACCAGGTTGGACGGGTCCTCGATCCAGCTTTTGGCCCGACGGTCCAGCCGTGGGTCGTCAGCCAGCGCCCAGAGCAGGATGCGGGTGTCGAGCAGCAGGCGCACCGGACGGCTACGACCCCTCGAACGCGTTCAGCAGCGCCTCGGGAAGCGGCGCGTCGAACTCGTCGGGCACCGAAAGGCGGCCGGACAGCCGACCGAGCGTGCGATGCGCCGTCACCGGCTTCAGCGCTACCAGCCTCGCGACCGGCCGGCCGGCCCGGGCGATTACGACCTCGCCTCCGGCGGCGGCTTCGTCCACCAGGCGGGATAGCTGGGTCTTTGCGGCGTGGATGTTCACCAGGGACATGATGCACCTCGACCAGACTTAGTCCGGTCGTTGTAGGTGCGTCGGCATGATCACGCAAGAAGGGCGGCACCGTGGCTGGTGCCGCCCTTCTCGTTCCACCGGTCCCGTTGCCGGGATCAAGCGACGGCGATCACTCCGGCAGCTGGGCGCTGCGGCGGCGGATCGCGGCGGACAGGATGTCGCCCAGCGAGGCGCCGCTGTCGGACGAGCCGTACTCGTTGATCGCCGCCTTGTCCTCCTCGACCTCGCGGCCCTTGATGGTCAGCGACAGCTTGCGCGCGGCGCGGTCGACCGACACCACCTTGGCGTCGACCTTCTCGCCCACCGCGAAGCGCTCCGGACGCTGCTCGGCCTTATCGCGCGCCAGCTCGGCGCGGCGGATGAAGCCGGTGAGCACCTCGTCCACCTTGACCTCGATGCCGTTGGCCTGCACCGCGGTGACGATGCAGGTCACCACCGCGCCCTTGTTGACGCGGCTCAGCGTATCGGCGGCCGGATCATCGTGCAGCTGCTTGATGCCGAGCGAGATGCGCTCCTTCTCCACGTCGACGTCCAGCACGCGGGCCTGCACGGTCTGGCCCTTCTCGTACGGGGTCATCGCCGCCTCGCCGGCCTCGTCCCAGGAGATGTCGGACATGTGCACCATGCCGTCGATGTCCGCGGACAGGCCCACGAACAGGCCGAACTCGGTGATGTTGCGGATCTCGCCTTCCACCGTGGAGCCGATCTTGTGCTCCTCGGAGAACAGCTCCCACGGGTTGCGCTGCACCTGCTTCAGGCCGAGCGAGATGCGGCGCTTGGAGCTGTCCACGTCCAGCACCATCACGTCCACCTCCTGGGAGGTGGCGACGATCTTGCCGGGATGGACGTTCTTCTTGGTCCAGCTCATCTCCGACACGTGCACCAGGCCCTCGACGCCGGGCTCCAGCTCCACGAAGGCGCCGTAGTCGGTGATGTTGGTCACGCGGCCGCTGTAGCGGGCACCCGGCGGATACTTCGCCGCCACTCCCTCCCACGGGTCGGCCTCGAGCTGCTTCATGCCGAGCGAGATGCGCTGGGTGTCGGAGTTGAAGCGGATCACCTGCACCCGGACCTGCTGGCCGATCTGCAGCGCCTCGGACGGGTGGTTGATGCGCTTCCAGGCGATGTCGGTGACGTGCAGCAGGCCGTCCACGCCGCCCAGGTCCACGAAGGCGCCGTAGTCGGTGATGTTCTTGACCACGCCGTCGAGGATCATGCCCTCCTTGAGGCCCTGGATCAGCTCGGAGCGCTGCTCGGCGCGGGTCTCCTCCAGCACCGCGCGGCGCGAGACCACGATGTTGCCGCGGGCGCGGTCCATCTTGAGGATCTGGAACGGCTGCGGCGAGCCCATCAGGGGGCCGACGTCGCGCACCGGGCGGATGTCGACCTGGGAGCCGGGCAGGAACGCCATCGCGCCGCCGAGGTCGACGGTGAAGCCGCCCTTGACCCGGCCGTAGATGGTGCCCTGGACCCGCTGCTGGCCCTCGAACGCCTTTTCCAGGTTGGTCCAGGCTTCCTCGCGGCGGGCCTTCTCGCGCGACAGCACGATGGCGCCGTCGCGGTCCTCGTAGCGCTCGACGTAGAGCTCGATCACGTCGCCGGGCTTGACCTCGTGGTCGGTGCCGGGAAGGCCGAACTCCTTGAGCAGGACGCGGCCCTCGCTCTTGAGGCCGACATCGACGATCGCGTACTCGTCGGTGAGGCGGATCACCTTGCCGGTGACGACCGAGCCGTCGAAGCCGACGTCGCGGCCGAGGCTCTCGTCGAGCAGGGAGGCAAAGTCGTCGCCGCCGAAATGATCTGCCGGCGGACGGGCAAGTGTGGCTGTGGCTGATGCCATGTGTCGACTGGTTCCTGCGTCGGATCCGGAGCCGGACGCCCCGGGGACGATTCATGCGCCCTGCCCCGATTCCGGATGGCAGCACGTCGTGTCCGGGGCTGGCAGAGACGGGATGTCGCTGCGCCGTGACGGACCGGCTACGAGAAACGGGCCCTGTCCGGAGAACAGAGCCTGGGGGTCAGGTGATGCACCCGCGCAACGGTTGGCGTCAAGCGGTTTCGGCCGTCCGTGCCTCCACGATGCGCAGCGCCTCGCGCAGCACCGCGGCCGCGTCCAGCCGGTCGCTGTCGATCCACGCCGCGTCGGGAGCGGCACGCAGGGGTGC
>CAXTOD010000354.1:0-2998 GCA_964245705.1 uncultured Acetobacteraceae bacterium | reverse complement strand
CCGGCCCCCGCCGCGCCGGAACAGCTGCCGCCGCCCGCCGCCCGCGCACCGACCGGCTCGAACGCCATCGCCATCGCCCCCGCCAACACCCTGGACCACCACGCGCTGCTGCTGATCAACCCGCACACCTCGTTCTACTTCCGCTCCGAGCTGCAGATGACCAGCGACCAGGGCCTCGACGCCTATGGCGCCGTCACCTGGGGCCAGTTCTTCGTCTACCAGGGCTTCAACGACCGGCTGGGCTGGATGCACACCTCCAGCCATTCCGACGCCGTCGACAGCTACCTCGAGACGATCGTGCGCCAGGACGGCCAGCCGTTCTCCCGCACCGGGAACGCCCTGCGCCCGGTCGCCTCCGCACCCGTCACCCTGTCCTACCGCACCGCCGCCGGCGGCCTCGCCTCCCTGCGCGTCACGACCTTGCGCACCGGCCACGGCCCGGTGGTCGGCAGCGCCGCCGACGGGCGCTGGGTCAGCGAGGCCATGATGTTCAAGCCGGTGGAGGCGCTGGAACAGTCCTACGCGCTGACCAAGGCACGCGACTGGCGCGCCTACATGGCCGTGATGGCGCTGAAGGCCAACACCTCCAACAACACCGTGTACGCCGACGCGGACGGCCACATCGCCTACCTCCATCCGCAGTTCATCCCCCGCCGCGACGACCGGTTCGACTACACCAAGCCCCTGGACGGCGCCGACCCGCGCACCGCCTGGACCGGCCTGCACGCGCTGGACGACGCCCCGCATTTGCTCGACCCCGCCACCGGCTGGATCCAGAACACCAACAACTGGCCCTATTCCGCCGCAGGCTCCGCCAGCCCGCACCAGGCCGACTTCCCGCGCTACATGGACACCGCAGGCGAGAACGTCCGCGGCCTGCACGCGGTGGCGCTGCTGCGCGACCGGCACGACTTCACCCTTGATGCCCTGCTCGCCGCCGCCTTCGACCCCGGCGAGCCCGGCTTCGACATCCTGCTGCCGCACCTGCTCGACGCCTACGACCACCTGCCGCAGGCCGACCCGCTCCGCGCGCGGCTGACGGACCCGATCGCCAGCCTCCGCACCTGGGACCGCCGCTGGTCGGTCGACTCCATCCCCACCAGCCTCGCGGTCTACTGGGGCGAGGCGCTGTGGGCCCAGGCGGGCGAGCCCCGGCACGCCAACAGCCTGTCCGACTACGACGCCGTGCTCGCCCACACCACGTCCGCGCAGCGGCTCGACGCGCTGGCCGCCGCAATCGACCGCCTCGACCGCGACTTCGGCACCTGGCGCACCCCCTGGGGCCGGATCAACCGGTTCCAGCGCCTGACCGACTCGCTCCTGCCGCACTTCTCCGACGCCGCACCGAGCCTGCCGGTCGGCTTCACCTCGGCGCAGTGGGGCTCGCTCGCCTCCATCGACGGGCCGCAGCAGGACGGCGTCCGGCGGCGCTATGGCGACAGTGGCAACAGCTTCGTCGCGGTGGTCGAGTTCGGGCCACGGGTGCGGGCGCTGGCCGTCACCGCCGGCGGCGAAAGCGGCGACCCCCGTTCCCCGCATTTCGGCGACCAGGCGCTGCGCTACAGCACCGGCGCCCTGCGCCCGGTCTACTTCTACCCCGACCAGCTCGCCGGCCACATCGAGCGCCGCTACCACCCGGGCGGGTGAGGCGCCCGGTCTCAGCGGTGGCGGAACGCCGGCGCCTGCCCGGCGACGAACGCTCCCATCCCCTTTTGTCCGCGGTGGAAGGTGGCCTGGACCGGACCCCGGTCGACGCATTCCCTGGCCATCGCCACGACCGGCTGCGGCCCTTCCGCGACCACCTCCGTCACCGCGACCGCCTCCTCGCGCAGCCGGTCGGCCGGCACCACCCGCGACACCAGCCGGCACGCCCCGCCTCCGCGGTGTCCACCATGCGGCCGGCCAGGCACATCTCCATCGCCCCGGGCTTGCCAACCAGGCGGGCGAGGCGCTGCGAGCCGTCCACATCCCGAACCCCGTGCCGAGCCTGATCTCCGGCTGCCCGAACCGGGTTATCGTCGCCGGCCAGGATGACGTCGCAGATCATCGCCAGCCCGCAGCAGCCGCCTCCAGAACGGCGACGATCTTCCGCATCGCCTGCCGGTCGAGCGCGTTCGCACCCGCGGCCGGTCCAGCGTGACCAGCGCCATCCGGTTCCGAACGGATCGGGATTGGCATAACGGTTTCCAACGCGTCGACAGCGTCTCGTTTCGAGCTAGGTCCTGACGACCCGTCAGCTGTCCAGAGCGATAAGCGATGCGCGCTTGCCAGGAGCAACCATTCCTCTGCTGCCAATCAAGTCAACGGAGCGTTTCTTGTTTCCATAATCTTCAAGCATTGGTCTCATCCACTTCCGGAGCAGGAACGCCAGCATCTCGCAGGACCTTGCCCAGTTTGCGGAAAAGGTTTGGATGATACCGCTTGCTGTCCGGATCATTGCTCACGGTTGAAGCAGTGAGACCCTTTCCTGCAAGCTTGATGTAACGAGATTTGGCGTCATACCAGACGCGAACTTCAAGTTTGATGGATACGTCGCTCACGACGCCTCGCTGTATCATCCTTTCTGCAACACTGCAGATCTTGAACGACAAGGTCAAACGCTGCGGCTTCTCGTCAAGATGTCATCTACGCCTCAGGCGGATGGCAGGTCGAGCGTCAGCGTCGAGCGGAACAGCCGCTCGACCTCCTCCGGATCCACCCCGGCGGGCGTTTCCGGCCGCCAGCGCGGAGTGCGGTCCTTGTCGATCACCGCCGCCCGCACCCCTTCGAGGAAGTCGGCCCGGCGGATCAGCCCGGTGGCGAGCTGGTATTCCTGGTCCATGCACCGTTCCAGCCGCCCGAAGCCGCGGCCCCGGCGCAGCGCCCGCAGCGTCACCGCCAGGGACACCGGCGCGTTGCGGGCAATCCGCGCCGCCGCCGCCTGCGCCGCCGGTTCCGGCCGCGCCCGCAGCGCATGGAGGATCGCCGCCACCTCGTCGTGACGGTAGCAGGCCTCGAT
>CAXTOD010000353.1:0-3003 GCA_964245705.1 uncultured Acetobacteraceae bacterium | reverse complement strand
ATGTTCTCGACGGTGCCCTCGGTCTGCCGGAAGCGGCCCTCGGCGGAGTTGCCCTCCGCCGTGGTGCCGACCGCGCGTGCGGTGCCGAGTGCCGCGACCAGGCCGCTGGCCGCGCCGAGGCCGGCGGCGCCCAGGAAGCCGCGACGGGATGCGAACGGACAGCCGCTCATCGCATGCGCCTCAATGAGCCCAGACCAGGGCGTTGATCTCGTCTTCCACGTAGTAGAAGCCGTCGCCCGAGGGCGTCATGGCGATGCCGAACAGGTCGCCGGAGCCCGGCGGCGTCTGCGCCTTGTTGGGATCGATCCACTGCGCGTAGAGCTGGTGTCCATCGGCTGGATCTAGCTCGACCACCTGACCGTTCAACCCGTTGACCGCGATCAGGTGGCCGTTGGGTGCCCGGACCAGCGCCAGCGGCCGCTTCAGCAAGCCGCCCTGGGTCAGCTCGCGGCCGAGGCCGGCGCTGCCGGTGCGCGTGGTGGCGTCGTCGATCGCCCGGATGCTGTTGCCGATCGCATCCGACACGTACAGCGTCCCGTTCTCCCCCAGCACCAGCCCGGTCGGGCCGATGATGAACACGTCCTTGTCGGCCTGCTCGCCGAACCCGTCGGCAACCACCGCCTGGCCGGTGATGCGCGGCGCCTGACCGGCCGGGACCGACAGCTCCAGTCGCAGCACCGTCGCCTTGTTCACCACGTCCTGCCCAGGTGCCGCCACCCCGAAGCCGGTATTGCTGACGAACAGCGTCGCGGAGTCGCCGCGATCGACCACCGCCATGTTGCCCCACGGGCCGTTGATCGCCGGGCCGGTGAGGGCGCCGGCCAGCCTGCCCTGGGCGTCCAGCAGCAGCAGGCAGCCGGCACCCTTGCTCGCCGTGGTGCCGTCCTGGCTCGGCAGGCTGCCCACGATCACCCAGCCGGACCGCAGCATCGTCATCGCCGTGGTGAGGCCGATGCCGCCCGGGCACTGCGGCAGGTGGCGCGGCAGGCTGGCGAACAGGCTCAGCCGCTTGCTGGCGGGATTGTAGTCGACGATGGTGGTGCCGAGGCCCTGCAGGTTGCCGCTGTTGTTGAAGTTGGTAACCAGCACGTCGTCCTTGACCAGCTTGCCGGCCGAGACCGGGACCACGACCACCGCGTAGGGGTTCTGGTCGCCATTGTCGGGGACGGTGGAGGTCAGCACGGTGTGGCGGCGCACCGTCTCGAGGAAGCCGTGCGACGGCAGCTCCGTGGCACGCGCCGCGACGGCGCACAGGCCCAGCAGGCAGATCCCGATCGCGGCCGCGCGAGGCGCCAGGTATCGGCTCGCACATGGCATGGGCAGGCTCCGGGGCACGAGGGCGTTCGACGAAGTCTGGTTCGACCGAGACCGGTTGATAGCGCGAGTTACTCGCATTTGGAAGCGCCCTGCGTCGGCTCGAGGGCGGATCGGCGTCTAGAAAGTGACATTGGTGCGCACGCCCAAGACGGCCTCGTTGCCGACCCGGCGCGACGGATCGTCCGGATCCTGGATCCCGCCCGAGGGCGTGAACACGTACTGGAGGTCCGGCTGCAGCGCCAGCCACGGCGCCAGCTGCGCCTGATAGGTGATCTCGATGAAGCTCTCGCTGGACCGGATGGGGACGCGGTTGCCGAACAGCGCCTGATCGGAGTCGAGCGCGCTGGCCCGGTCGCTGATCTTCGCCAGCCCGTAGCCGATGCCGAAGCTGTCGCCGTCGCGACCCGGCAGCGGCGCCTTCAGGGTGATCCCGGCATTGATGCTGAAGCTGGCCAGGTTGCGGTCGCTGGGGGCTCCCATGATGCGGGCGAACACGCCGACCGCGCGTGGACCGTCCGCGGCGGGTCGCCACAGCATCTGGTCGAACACGCCGTAGATGCTCCAGTCGCCGCGTCGCAGCTTCGGGTCGCCGCTGCTGTCCGGGTCCGCCAGCGAAAGGCCGTTGGCATCATATCGCTGATCGGGGAACGCGCCGCTGTCATACCAGGCACCGAGCTTGTAGACACCGGGCAGGCCGCCGCCGCCGCGACTGTATTCCATCTGGCCCGGCGAGGGCTGGTTGATCGCGTACTGGATCTCGGCGATCGCCAAGGCGCCGGTGCCGAGGTCGAACGCGGTGCCGGACTGCGCAGCACCACGCACCTGGCTGTCGTCGCCGAAGCTGCCGCCCGGCGGGTTGTCGTCGAACACGCCGGCCAGCAGGGTCAGGTTGTCGAGCGGCTGCGCCCGCAGGCGCACCCCGAGCGAGGACAGCGGGTAGGCCGGGCCGCCGGCATACTGGTCGACCGAGGGGATCAGCGGCCAGCCCATCATCGTGTTGATGAACAGCCCCGAACCGGCGCTGCCGATGAACTCCTGATCCAGGCTCTGCTGGCCGAGCTTCACGTCGAGCTTCCCGTCCAGCAGCGCCTGCTGGTACCAGAGCTCCCACAGGCGGGTGGCGCGCTGCGCCTCGATGCCGCTCGCGGTCTGCAGGCTGTCGAGATTGTCCGTGCTCAGGTTGCGGCCGTGGATCTGGAAGGCGCTGACGTTGAAGGTGCCCCCCTGCCAGCCGAAGGCGCGGCCGGTGTCGAGGCCCAGGCTGAGCTGGGTCAGCCCGTCATAGGCGGCGCCGCGGTGGATGCCACCGGTGACGTTGCCGAACACCTCGCTGGTCTCCTGCGCACCCAGCGAGATGCCGTAGCGGCCGAGCTTCGGCCGCACGCCCCAGAGGTCGCCCAGCAGGTTGCTGCGCGACGAGGCGAACAGCTGCGTGGTGAAGCCCGGCTCGCCGGGCGAAGGGGCTGCCTGGTTGGCGTTCCCGGACCCGCCGGGAGCCGGATCCTGCTGCGCGGCGGCTGGGAGCGTCTGAGACTCTGCGACCTGTGCCAGCGCACGACCCTGCCATCCCGCGGCGACCAGGCAGGCAAGGCGAAGGCTCAGGCGCCAGGCGGAACAACAAGACATCGGGCACTCCGGTGCGCGCGGGCTTCAGCCAACTAACGTGAATGATACTCATTCTCATCT
>CAXTOD010000352.1:0-3006 GCA_964245705.1 uncultured Acetobacteraceae bacterium | reverse complement strand
GGGCTGGACCAGGCGGACCGCGCCCGGCTGCACTGGACCTCGGTCGATCTCGGCGATCCCGAGGCCGCCCGGCGCTGGATCGTCCGGGCGGTGCACGCCCATCCCGGTGCAAACGGAGCGGTGCTAGTCCTGAACGCCGGCATGCTGGTGCCGGTGGTGCCGGTGGCGTCGCTGGACGCGGCGGCGCTGGACGCGCACATGCGCCTCAACCTCGTCTCGCCGATGCTGGTGGCGGCCGGCTTCCTGGAGGCCACCGCGTCCTCGTCCTCGCCCCGGCGCATCCTGGCGGTCTCGTCCGGCGCCGCCCGGCGCGGGATCCCGCACTGGAGCGCCTACTGCGCGGCCAAGGCGGGGCTGGACGGCTTCGTGCGGGCGCTGAACGCGGAGCAGGGCGCCGACGGGTCGGTCCGGGCGGTGTCGCTGGCGCCGGGCGTGATCGACACGGCGATGCAGGCGGTAATCCGCGACACCCCGGCGCCGACCCGCGAGCGGTTCCTCAAGCTGCACGCGGAGGGACAGCTGACGTCGCCGGAGGCGGCGGCTGCGAGCCTGCTCGCGTATCTCCGGCGCAACGACTTCGGCAGCCACGAGATCGACGACATACGCACCGCGACGGACTGCTCGGACCACGGATAGGGTCGAGCGTCATCCAGAACACAAGATGTTGTGGATGACGTTCTCGCTGCTGGAAGGTGCCGGGTGGCTGGGCCATACTCCGGCTGCGACTCCGCAGGTCGGGCCTGAGCCCGGACTGTCCGGTCGAGCCCTTCCAGCCGCGCGTCCGGTCGATCCGGATCGGCGCCGCGCCGCGTCGTCGGAGAATGCAGCACCATGGACCAACACCCGGCCGGCACACGGCTCGACCTGCTGACCTCCAACCCGGTGTACAAGCCGTTCCGCTACCCCTGGGCCTATGACGCCTGGCTGACGCAGCAGCGCGTGCATTGGCTGCCCGAGGAGGTGCCGCTCGCCGACGACGTGAAGGACTGGCACAGGAACCTGTCGGCCTCCGAGCAGAACCTGGTGACGCAGATCTTCCGCTTCTTCACGCAGTCGGACGTGGAAGTGAACAACTGCTACATGAAGCACTACAGCCAGGTGTTCAAACCCACCGAGGTGCTGATGATGCTGTCGGCGTTCTCGAACATCGAGACCATCCACATCGCCGCCTACAGCCACCTGCTCGACACCATCGGCATGCCCGAAGCGGAATACTCGGCCTTCCTCGGCTACAAGGAGATGAAGGACAAGTACGACTACATGCAGGGCTTCCGGGTCGACTCCAAGCACGAGATCGCCAAGACCCTGGCCGCGTTCGGCGCCTTCACCGAGGGGCTGCAGCTGTTCGCCTCGTTCGCGATCCTGCTGAACTTCCCGCGCTTCAACAAGCTCAAGGGCATGGGCCAGATCGTCACCTGGTCGGTGCGCGACGAAACGCTGCACTGCCTGTCGGTGATCCGGCTGTTCCGGGTGTTCGTGCAGGAGAACCCGGAGATCTGGACCGACCGGCTGCGCGCGGAGCTGACGGAGGTGTGCCGGACCATCGTCCACCACGAGGACGCGTTCATCGACCTGGCCTTCGAGCTCGGTCCGGTGGAAGGGCTCGATGCGGCGCAGGTCAAGCGCTACATCCGCTTCATCGCCGACCGCCGGCTGATGCAGCTCGGGCTGGAGCCGCTGTACCACGTCGACAGCAACCCGCTGCCCTGGCTCGACGACCTGCTGAACGCGGTGGAGCACGCGAACTTCTTCGAGAATCGCTCCACCGAGTACAGCCGCGCCTCGACCAGCGGCACCTGGGAGGAAGCGTTCACCTCCTCCATCGGCAGCGACTGGCACCGGGAAACCGCGCCGATCTGAGCCCTGTGCGCGCCCTTGGCCCGGTCGCCATGCCCCCGGGGCGCGCAACCCCCCTCCGGCCGGTCCGTTCAAGGCAGACGCCCGTCGCCCGGGCGGCTCGCTGGAGGGGAGACCACCATGGATCGTCCGCTGGAGATCGCGTTCCACAACCTGCAGGCCTCGGAGTCGCTCGAAGCGGAGATCAGGAAGCAGATGGAGCGGCTGGAAGCCCGCTACGGCCACCTGACCGGCGGCCGGGTGTCGGTCGAGGCCCTGCACCAGCAGCACCAGACCGGCAACCTGTACGAGGTGCACGTCACCCTGTCGCGTCCCGGCCAGGAGATCGCGGTGTCGCACGAGCCGCACCACGCGCGCGAGCGGCGGGCCCATCCCGACATCCGTAGCGCCGTGCGCGACGCGTTCCGGGCGGTGGAAAAGCAGCTGGAAACTGCGAAAGCGTCACCGGGAGGTCGCAGCCCGCGAGGCAGAGGCGAATCGCGTCAATAAATCGTTTGTATCGCATGGATAACGAGATAACCTGCCGTTCGGGATCGGGACGGCACCGCGCGTCGCAGGTGTTCCCGCTCCGGAGGCGATGGAACAGTGCAGGACATGCCGTTTCTTGAAGCGGTGCAGGAGCCGGACCTCGGCGACCGCCACGGCTACGGGCTCGACTACGAGGCGCTGTCGCGGGCCGAGCCCCGCTCCGGCCCGGTCGGGTTCAGCCTCGAACCGGTCCGCCAGGTCCGTCGCCTGCCGGAACGCCTGCTGGTCGCGGCGCACCAGGCCTGCGACCTGGGCGCGCTCGACGTCGCGGCGAGCCTGCTCTCGATCACCGAGGCGGTGCTGCTGCAGCCGCATCTTGGCACGCCGGGGGCCCACCGCCGTGCCGTGGAAGGGCTGGTCGCGGCGCATGAGCGCCTGTGGCACCTCAGGCGCGCCGACCATGCCGGCTCCGACCCCTTCGCCGGGTCGCCCTGATCAGTCGAACGGCAGCGCCGCGGCGTTGCGCAGGATCCGCTCTGCCGCCTCGGTGAAGCCGCCGCCCGGGTGGTGCAGCACCAGCCCGGGCAGCACCGCGTCCTCGCCCCGGGCGCCGAGGGTGCCGCGGACCAGCACGATCCGCGCCGGACGGTCCGGCATCGGCCAGAGCGGCAGCAGCCGGAC